>CAZJAM010000036.1:2802-14688 GCA_964544095.1 uncultured Anaeroplasmataceae bacterium
TCTCCACCTGTTGTTGTATCTGTATCTTTACCAGTGTCTCCACCTGTTGTTGTATCTGTATCTTTACCAGTATCTCCACCTGTTGTGTTTCCAGTGTCTCCACCAGAGATTTCAGGAGTTGGTGTATAAGTACTATCATTAGATTCTGTGTTTCTTGTTCCGCAAGCAGCAAGTGATAATGTGCAAGCAGCAAGTGCAATTGAAATTCCTAACTTTTTAATTTTCATATTAATTTCCTCCAATGTTTAAGTAAGCGTTTACATTTTACTTTTAAATTAAAAGCTAAGATTTTTCAACCTTAGCTCTTCCTCAGCAATTCAATAGTAGATGATTAATGTTTTTTTTGGGGAATCTAAAAAATTAATAATATTTTTTAAATTTATTTTTATTTTGAGAGAAAAGGTCATCTACTATTAATTTGCCAATGAGTTAAGTAAAAGTATAGATTTTACTCTACGATTTATTTACTTACACACTTATAACAAACAAGTATATAAGTTTTATTGGCAAAATTAATATTTTTTTTAATTATTTTTTTAATTCGATAAAATTAGCGGAGTTTTTATAGTTATAAATGAATTCAAGATCACTCTCAGTTACTGTTACTTCATTATTATTTTTACTCTTAAACTTACCAATTAAAGTTTCACCAGATAATATAAAGTCTACTTCAACCTTATTATCATCATTTTCATTGTTTGATTTGCTATCATAGTTTCCGTTAACCCAAATGAAATTTGTTTCAACTTCTACTACTTCTTTATTTTCATCAAGAGATTCAACTATTAAAACTTCTTTCTTTAATGAATCAGCTTCATAGAATGAATACTTATACTCGTTTCCTTTTTCAGCAAATGTTTCTTGAACAGTTACTGATTTTGATTCATCAATTTCAATACTTGTAGTAAATGTAATCTTTTGATTACTAATTTTCTCGGTTCCAACGAATTTATATTCATATTCACCAACTACAATTACACCTTCTGTTGATGCGTCTAGCTTATAAATCTCATCTGTACCTTTAATAGTTTTTTTATTAATAATATTTTCTGTATAATAAGCAGTATATGTTTGAAGCACTTCTTCTGCTTTTAATACCGATACAACTAATTTATTGTCATATGCATATTTTGATTTATCTGGGTTAGAAATTGTTTTACATTCTGTTTCAAGTATTCCTAACATATCCTCTATATTATATACATATGCATTTATATTATTAGCGATTGCCTTTTCTTCTTCCTCATTTAATTCCTTTGATGCTGTTTTTTGAAGCACATCATAATTTTTAAATGTTTCAAGTGAATTCGCAATATTTACAAGATTATAAAATTCTTGTTTTTCAACACTTTCTAAATATGTAATTGTATCCCCAGACGAAACATATGGAAGTGGTTCGTCTATATCGTCGTTATTTGGTGTATAAGTTTGATTGTTATTTTTGTTAATTGAAAGCCCTACACCGATTCCAATAGCTACTGCCATTGAAGCACACGCAATCCCCGTGAATGAATATCCAAATACCCTTAATTTTCTTGTTGGCTTCTTTTGAGCAATTACTACTTTAGAAGTATCAACTTTATTTATAATCTCTTTATCAAGATCATGGATATTTTGCTTATTCGCTGCAGCTTTAAGCATGTTTTTAATATCATTGTTGTTCATCAGAAGCTCCCACCTTTCTTCTCAAAGCCTTCATGGCTTTATTATAAATCCAAAGTACAGTACCAAGTGGTTTAGCCACAATGTTTGCTATATCTTTAAATTTAAGATCGTTAATCACATGAAGAATAACTATTTCTCTTGATACTTCATCTAAATCTTTTAGAATATCAAGAACCTCAACATTTTCATAGTCTTCATATTTTTTATTATCTGGTATATATTCAAATACCATTTCGTCATGTACTAACCTTTTTTCCTTATTATAATAATTTATCGCAATGTTATGTGCCATTGTTGACAAATAAGCATTAATTGATGTGTTAGTTCGATACTTATCAATATTCTCTAAAAATTTAATATAGGTATCTTGCATTAAATCATCAATTTGTGATCTATCGGAAATAATAGATGCGATTGCAAAGAAAACTGTTTTCTTAGTTCCACTATAAAATTCATCAAAATGAGTATAATCACAGACTCTTAACTCTTCTATGATTTCATCCAAGCTCATATTCCCTTCACATCCTTTTAACAAATAAGACACCCTGTTTTATTGGTATATTTTGAAATAATTTTAACATAACACGTAAAAATAATAAAGATGTATAAGTAAAATTGGCTTTTCATAGAAAAAAATTAATCATTAGAGATAATTTCTTGTTTATTGTTTTTACAATCACATAAAATTAAAATACCTGATATAACATCCGCAAAAATAAGAATAAGTATTCCTTTTTTCTTATTTGGAGTATCATTATGCAAATATTTTACAAAAGCTATAATTGATATTACACCTCTTATTATAAAGATTAGGGATATCATCATAACTATTACCGCAAGCATTACACCTGCAATTGCTCCACCAAATGCACCTGCGGCTCCTGATTTATCTGAACCTTCTTCAACAACGTCTCCAACATTATTGAATGCTAATGCTATTATGGCAATACTAAATATTAACCAGAATAGTCCTCCAAGAAGTAGAATTATTTTAATCGATTTTTTCACAAATATCACTCCATTCTATTTATATTATAACATGTTTTTGTCAAATGTATCATTATTCAAAAATATATTTAATATCCATTAAAAAAGCCAATGCCATTTAAAGTAAATGTCATCAGCCTTAATTAATATTTTAAATCTTTTCTTCTATAGAAGCAGTTTCTTCTTTAACGTCAGAAGTAGTTTCTATTGGATTTACTACCTTTTCATTAAGTTCTTTCTGTTTTTTATGTGATTCATATATTGTAGATAAAAATGCACATAATATTCCAGCAAGTATAAATCCGAGCCCTACTAAAATGTATGACCATACTGGTAGCCCTTCTGCAGCCATCCAATATGAATAGATAACGCCAAGAATACATCCATATACTATTATTAGTATAAAATAATGTCTATTGTTTCTAATATCCTCATTAGACATAATATCACTACTCCCACTCAATTGTTGAAGGTGGTTTAGATGTGCAATCATAGACTATTCTATTAACACCTGGAACTTCATTTACAATTCTTGATGAAATCTTAGATAATACATCATATGGTATACGTGCCCAATCGGCAGTCATTCCATCAATAGATGTAACAGCTCTAATTGCGATTGCGTCACAATATGTTCTAAAGTCTCCCATAACTCCAACTGATTGAATTCCTGGTAGGACTGTAAAGTATTGCCAAATCTCTTTTTCAAGTCCAGCATTCTTTATTTCTTCACGAAGGATTGCATCACTTCTTCTAACTTTTTGTAGTTTTTCTTCTGTTATATCTCCAATAATACGAATTGCAAGTCCTGGACCTGGGAATGGTTGTCTCCATACTATATCAGATGGGATTCCAAGTTCTTCTCCAAGTGCTCTTACTTCATCTTTGAATAGTTTGTTAAGTGGCTCTATAAGCTTAAACTTCATATCCTTAGGAAGACCACCTACATTATGGTGAGATTTAATTGTTTGAGCAGTCTTAGTTCCTGATTCAATAACATCAGTATAAAGAGTTCCTTGAGCTAAGAAGTCAAATTCTCCAAGTTTCTTTGATTCTTCATCAAAACAATATACGAATTCGCTACCTATAATCTTTCTCTTCTTTTCAGGTTCTGATACACCAGTTAATTTAGAAAGGAATCTTTCTTTAGCGTCAATTCTTATAATATTCATTCCAAATTTAGAATTAGGTCCTGTAAATGTATCCATAACTTGTTCTGATTCACCTTCACGAAGTAGACCGTGATCTATAAACATACAAGTTAATTGGTTACCAATAGCTCTATGAATTAGAGCTGCAGCTACTGCTGAATCTACTCCACCAGAAAGTCCACATAAAACTTTCTTATCTCCAACAGTTTTCTTAATTTCAGCAACCTTCTCTTCAAGATATGAAGCCATTGTCCAATTTGCTTCTGCCTTACAAATCTTAAATACAAAGTTACGAATAATATCATTTCCATAAACTGAGTTTCTAACCTCTGGATGGAATTGTGCGCAATATACATTTTTCTCTTTATTATACATTGCAGCATTAATCTTATTTGATGTGATTGCGGCAACCTTAAATCCTTCAGGTATTACTGCGACCTTATCACCATGTGACATCCAAACATCTTGTGTTTTAGGAAGTCCATCAAATAATAGACAATCATCTAGGATAGTGATTGGCGCTCTACCATATTCTTTAGTTTCACCTGGCTTTATATCTCCACCGAAATCTTTAGCGCATAGCTGCATTCCATAGCAAATACCAAATATTGGTAAACCAAGCTTATAAATTTCCTTATCACATGAGTATGCGTCAGCTTCATAAACTGACTTAGGTCCTCCACTAAACACAATACCTTTAACATTTCCCATAGCTTTTATTTCAGCTGCAGTAATTGAATTAGGTAATAGTGCTGAGTAAACACCCATCTCACGGATACGACGTGCTATAAGTTGATTATATTGACTTCCGAAATCTAGAACTATAATCTTATCGTAATCCATTTTATATCTCCTTTTTTACTTAGTATAGTTTGGTGCTTCTACTGTAATATCAACATCATGTGGATGTGATTCTTTAAGTCCAGCATTAGTAATTCTAATAAACTTAGATACTTCTTGTAAATCTAGAATTGTAGGAGCTCCACAATATCCCATACCTGACTTAATACCACCACATAGTTGATATACTGTATCAGATAATTCTCCCTTATAAGCAACACGACCTTCAATTCCTTCTGGTACTAGTTTCTTAGCAGTAGTTGTCTTTGATTGGAAATAACGATCAGCTGATCCTCTTTTCATTGCGGCAAGAGATCCCATTCCTTGGTAAACCTTATAACGTCTTCCTTGGAAAATTATTTCATCTCCTGGAGCTTCCTTACATCCTGCAAATATAGAACCAAGCATTACAACATCTCCTCCGGCAGCAAGTGCCTTACAGATATCTCCTGAATACTTAATTCCTCCGTCAGCTATAACTCCTACTCCTGGAGCATACTTCTTAACAAATTCAGCTACATCATTTACTGCAGTAATTTGAGGTACCCCAACTCCCGCAACAACTCTTGTTGTACAAATTGATCCAGGTCCAATTCCAACCTTAACGGCATCAGCTCCAGCATCTATTAACGCTTTTGCAGCCTCAGGTGTTACAATATTTCCTGCAATTACATCAAGGTCAGGGAAATTAGTTTTTATATTCTTAACAGCATTAATTACATTTTTAGAATGCCCATGTGCAGAATCAACTGCGATTACATCTACACCTGCTTCTTTTAATGCGGTTACACGAGCAAGCATATCCTCACCAATTCCTACTGCAGCTCCACATCTAAGTCTTCCTTTAGAATCCTTACATGCATTTGGATAATTTTTAACATTATCAATATCACGAATAGTGATAAGTCCCTTTAAAATACCATTATCATCTACTATAGGAAGCTTTTCAATACGCTTTGAGTAAAGGATTTCTTTAGCTTCATCAAGACTTATTCCTTCCTTAGCAGTTATAAGTTTTGCTCCTTTAGTCATAACTGAAGATAATTTAGTATTATCTGGAGTTAAATACTTTAAATCACGGTTAGTAATTAATCCTAATAATTTATTATTATCATCTACTATAGGCAAAGATGAAATGTTATAAGCTTCAAGCACTTCCGCTGCATCAAGAGTTGTATTCTTAGCCTTTAATGTAATAGGCTTAGTAATAATTCCTGATTCATTTCTCTTAACCATTTCAACCTCATGAGCTTGAGATTCAATTGACATATTCTTATGAATAATACCAATTCCACCCTCACGAGCAAGTGCGATAGCAAGTCCACTTTCTGTTACTGTATCCATTGCAGATGAAATAATAGGAATATTTAGTTCAATGTTTTTAGTTAAATGTGTCTTTAATGATACCTGTGAAGGTAAGATTTCAGATTTTTGTGGAATTAATAGAACATCATCAAATGTAAGTCCTGTTCTGATTTCATCGAATTTTGACATATTACTTATTATCCTCCGAAATTCCGACTCTATTAAAAATGAAGTCTACATTCTTGAAATAATAATCAAGTGTGAAACAAGAATCGATTTCTTCATCAGTAAGTAAAGACTTAACATCTTTTGATTCTTTTAATAAATCTATATAATTTAGATTTTCGTTTAATGCGCGCATAGCGATAGGTTGAACCATATCATATGCTGCCTCTCTTACAAGTCCTTTAGAGATTAAGGCATACATAACACGTTGTGCAAATATTACACCCTTTGTCTTATAGATATTTGCCATCATATTTTCAGGATATACTACAAGATTTTCTAAAATACCTTTTAATCTATTTAACATATAGTCTAATAATTCAGTTGCGTCAGGTAATATAATTCGTTCTGTACATGAGTGAGAAATATCTCTTTCATGCCATAAGGCAACATTCTCATTAAATGCTACCATATATCCGCGCATAACACGTGAACATCCACAAATATTTTCAGATGAAATAGGGTTTCTCTTATGAGGCATTGCAGATGATCCCTTTTGACCAGCCTTAAATGCTTCCTCAACCTCATGAACCTCAGTACGTTGTAGATTACGAATCTCTAATGCCATTTGTTCGCATGTTGATGCGATAACAGCTAATGTTGACATATAGTATGCATGACGATCACGTTGAATAATTTGAGTTGAAATGTTTGCGGAAGCAATTCCTAAATGCTCACAAACATAATCTTGAATCTCAGGTGGTATATTTGCGAAATTTCCAACAGCTCCTGAAAGTTTTCCAACCTCAATACCCTTAGCTGCATAATCAAAACGCTCTAGGTTTCTCTTCATTTCTTCATACCATAATGCCCATTTTAATCCAAATGATGTTATATCAGCATGAATTCCATGAGTACGTCCAATGCATGGAGTATTCTTAAAACGTAATGCTTGTTTTTTAAGCATATCCATAAATGATACAATATCCTCACGTAAAATCTTATCTGCTTGAGTCATTAGGTAACCATTTGCAGTATCAACTACGTCAGTTGAAGTAAGTCCATAGTGAACCCATTTCTTTTCTTCTCCAAGAGTTTCACCAACGGCACGAGTAAATGCTACTACATCATGACGAGTCTTCTCTTCAATTTCTTTAATTCTCTTAATATCAAATTTAGCGTTATCCCATAAAAGTTTAACATCACTTTCTGGAATATTCTTAAAAATCTTTGACCAAGCCTCAGCATTTAATATTTCAACTTTTAAGTATGCATTAAACTTATTTTCTTCAGTCCAAATATCACGCATTACTTGTCTTGAATAACGTTCTATCATTATTTTTCCTCCTTTTGTGCACCAACATGAGATAGGAATGCCTCAATTGTATTTTGCATTAAAGCACAAATTGTCATAGGTCCTACTCCTCCTGGAACTTTTGTTATATATGATGCGTATGGAGCGCAATCATCAAAATCAACATCTCCACATAATTTGCCTGTTTCTGGATCACGGTTTACACCAACATCTATTACAACAGCGCCATCTTTAATATAACGCGCATTGACAACTTTTGGTTTACCAATAGCTACAATTAATATATCTGCGTCTCTTGTAATTTCCCATTGTCTATTTGTTTTAGAATGAACCATAGTAACAGTTGCATCTTCATCTATAAATAATTTCATCATAGGAAGTCCTACTATATTAGAACGTCCCATTACGCAAACTCTTTTACCTTTAATTTCAATATTCTTACTCTTAAGCATCTCAATGATACCTTTTGGAGTACATGGTAATAAGCAAGGCTTTTTTGTCCAAAGTTTTGCGATATTTGTAGGATGGAATCCATCGACATCCTTTGAAGGATCAATGGCATTTATGATTGCTTCCTCATCATAACTCTTAGGAAGAGGCAATTGAACAAGTATTCCATCTACTGTCTCATCTTCATTAAGAGACTTTATTAAACTCATTACTGTCTTTTGACTAACACGTGCATTTAAATGAAATGTAGTATTTTTAAGCCCAATTTCATTACAAGATTTTTCTTTTCCTTTAACATAAGAAATACTACCTGCATTATCTCCAATAATGATTACGGCTAGGTGAGGGGCTCTTCCATATTTTTTAAATAGCTCCTTAACCTCTACACTCATTTCACTCTTAAGTGCAGCACTTAGGTCACGACCACTTATAACTTCAGCAGCCATATTATACCTCCTAATTATTTATCTAAAGCTCTATGTCCGATATCTCTTCTATAGAACAAATTGTCACATTTAATTTTTTGTGTATCAGCTAAAGCCTTATCTTTTGCTTCTTGTAATGTCTTACCTTTAGCTACTACGAATAAAACTCTACCTCCATTTGTGTAATAAGCTCCATTTTCAAACTTAGTACCCATATGGAATACCTTAGATTCTAAACCTTCTAAGCCTTCAATCTTAAATCCCTTTTTATAATCAAGTGGATATCCTTTTGACGCTAAAACTATTCCTAGTGTAACATCTTTACTCCATTTGATTTCTGAAATTTTCTTACCATCTGCGATATTTTCAAATATATCTATAATATCACTTTCAAGTCTTGGTAATACTACTTCAGTCTCAGGGTCTCCAAAACGTGAATTAAATTCAATAACTTTAACTCCTGTTTTAGTTTTCATAAGTCCACCATATAAAACACCTTTAAATGGTACACCCTCACGAACCATTGCCTTAGCAGTTGGTACCATTATGTTTTTATATGAATAATCTAAATCCTCTTTTGTAATAATAGGTACTGGTGAATATGCTCCCATTCCACCAGTATTAGGTCCCTTATCACCTTCATATGCTCTCTTATGATCTTGAGAAATCTCCATAGGATAAACATTCTCTCCATCACAGAAACACATAAATGAAAATTCTGGTCCATCAAGGAATTCTTCAATTACAACTGATGAATGTCCAAACTTATCATCAATAAGCATATCCTTTAATGCTTTTTCTGCTTGTTCTAAATCTTCAGCAATTACAACACCCTTACCAGCAGCAAGGCCATCATACTTAATAACAATAGGACATCCTTCTTTTTTAACATAATCTAATGCTTTAGCATAATCACTAAATACAGCATATGCTGCAGTAGGAATATTATATTTTTTCATTAGATTTTTAGCAAATTCCTTTGATGATTCAATTTGAGCAGCAGCTTTTGTAGGTCCAAAAGCCTTAATTCCTGCAGCGTTGCATGCATCAACCATACCAGCAGCAAGACCTGCTTCAGGTCCTACTACAACAAGGTCAATATTTTTTTCTTTACAGAAATTAACAACATCTACTGTATCAGTATCTTTTATATTTACGCATTCTGCTAATTCTTGAATTCCTGCATTACCAGGGGCTGCATAAATTTTTGCTTTCTTTGGACTACGAGCGATAGCGTCAACTATCGCATGTTCTCTTCCGCCGCTTCCTATAACCAAAATATTCATTATAATATCTCCTTATTACTAAAAATAATTAATGCTTGAAATGACGCATACCAGTTGTAACCATAGCGATTCCTAATTCATCACAAGCCTTAATAGAATCCTCATCACGAATTGATCCACCTGGTTGAATGATAGCTGTAACACCATATTGTGCAGCAAGGCGAACAGTATCATCAAATGGGAAGAAGGCATCTGATGCAAGTACCATTGACTTAACATTATGCTCCTTAGCCCACTCAAGAGCTATATGTGCAGAACCAACTCTATTCATTTGTCCTGCTCCTACTCCTGCAGTTGTTTCATTTTTAGCTACTAAAATAGCATTTGATTTAACATGCTTAACGCACTTCATCGCAAATAATAGGTCCTTCATTTCTTCCTCTGTTGGAACCTTTTTAGTTACAACCTTTAAATCAGCTTCATTATAAATCTCACTATCAATATTTTGATATAATAATCCACCATTAACAGTGATTGCCATCTTCTTATCTTTAAATGGTGATGACATATCAACCTTCATAATACGGCAATTTTTCTTAGAAGCAAGTATTTCCATAGCTTCAGATGTGAAATCTGGTGCCATAATAATTTCTAAGAATACCTTTTTATCATGAATGTTTTCAGCAAGAGCCTTATCAACTGGTCTATTAAACGCAACGATTCCACCATAAATAGATACTGAGTCAGCATTATATGCCTTATCCCATGCATCTACTATATTAGATGCTGATGCGCATCCACATGGATTCATATGCTTAAGTCCAATTGCAGTTGGCTCACTAAATTCTTTAAGTAGGTTAAGACATGCGTTAGCGTCTTGAATATTATTATAAGATAATTCTTTTCCTTGTAATTGAGTTGCATGAACAATTGAATATGAAGTATATGGTCCTGCGTAAAGAGCTGCAGATTGGTGAGGATTCTCTCCATATCTTAACTCTTGTTTTAAATTGTAATTTAGAGTAATTGATTCAGGATGCTCAATTCCACACTCTGCTGTTAAATATTGTGAAATCATAGAATCATATTGTGCAGTAGTTCTAAATACCTTAGCAGCTAAAGCTCTACGTGTTTCATATGTAGTATCTCCATTTGCCTTAATCTCATCAATTACCTTTTTATAATCATTAATATCAGTAACTACAGTTACAAACTTATGATTCTTTGCCGCAGAACGAAGCATTGAAGGTCCTCCAATATCGATATTCTCGATTGCCTCATCAAATGAAGCTCCACGCTCAATTGTTTGTCTAAATGCATAAAGGTTTACACAAACAAGATCAATATATTCAATTTTGTGTTCCTTAACTTCTTTAACATGTTCCTCGTTATCACGGATAGCAAGTAATCCTCCGTGTACCATTGGATGAAGAGTCTTTACTCTTCCAGATAAAATCTCAGGGAATCCTGTAACTTCTTCAATACCAATAGTCTTAACTCCAGCTGTATCTAAAGTCTTCTTTGTTCCTCCTGTTGAAATGATTTCGTATCCTAACAAAGAAAGTTCTTTACAAAAATCAACTACACCAGTTTTATCAGTTACACTAACCAATGCTCTTTTCATTAACCTATTCTCCTTTTAAAACTTTGTTTATTGCTTCAATATATAGAACATGTTCAATCTCATGAATATGAGCTTCAACTTCATCTATATCATTACCATAATACTCGAATCCTCTTTGCATTATGATTTTTCCTGAGTCTACACCACTATCAACATAGTGAACTGTAACTCCAAATACTTTTACACCAAATTCGAATGCATCCTTTATTCCATGTGCACCTTTAAATGATGGTAATAGGGCAGGATGAATATTAATCATCTTACCTTCATAATTATCTAATAATACCTTACCAATATAACGCATATATCCTGCAAGACAAATTAAATCAATATTAAGTGCCTTAAGTTTTTCAACTATTACTGTCTCAAATGCTTCCTTAGATTCATATTCTTTTGCGTTGAATACAAATGTAGGAGTATTATGATTCTTTGCACGCTCTAAGACATAGGCATTAACCTTATCACATACAAGAATTTCTACAGTGGCATCTATTTTTCCTTCTTCACAAGCAGTGACAATGGCCTCATAATTAGTACCACTACCACTAGCAAATACAGCTAGTTTCTTCATATTACTTGTGGATAACTACCTTACCAGCGTTATCAGTAACCTTACCAATGATATATGCCTTATCTCCATACTTAGCTAAGATATCAATTGCCTTCTTAGCATCATCTTCATTAGATACTGCCATAACCATTCCAATACCCATATTATAGATATTAAACATTT
>CAZJAM010000037.1:0-14422 GCA_964544095.1 uncultured Anaeroplasmataceae bacterium
TTTTTAACACCCTCAATTTATTGTGTTTTCAGGAATTTATTTTTTCATTCAACCTTTTATTTATTTTTTTATTATTTCTTTAAATTTTAACAATATATTTTATTGCTTATTGCAAAAATAAAAGAGCAATCAATGCTCTTTTACTTATTTTTTGATGAGAATAAATCTTTAAATTTTTCCCATGCTGATTTCTTTTCTTTATGTTCTACATTTCCAAGCTTTTCGAACAATTCTTTTTCATCTTTTGAAAGGTTAGTTGGAGTTTCAACATTAACTACTACATATTGATCTCCTCTTGTTGAAGACCTTACGCTCTTAACTCCTTTTCCTCTTAAGCGGAATTTTGTACCACTTTGAGTTCCTGCTGGTATTTTCATAGAAGCATTGCCATCAACGGTTGGAACCTCAATAGTATCTCCTAATGCTGCTTGTGTAAAGCTTATTGGTACATTAAGCATTATATCTTGTCCATCACGTTTAAAGAATTCATGAGGTTGAATGTGAATTTGAATGAATAAATCGCCATTCTCTCCACCTTCTTTACCACCTTGACCATATCCAGCCATACGTAGTGTCATACCTTCATCAATTCCTGCAGGTATTGTAAGTTCTACATCCTTTGTACGTCTAACTCTACCACTACCTCCACAGTTTGTACACTTCTTATCAATTTGTTGTCCACGACCTCCACAGTTAGGACATACAACTTGACTACGTGCAGTACCAAAGAATGTTCTTTGGTTTACAAATACATATCCTTGACCACTACATTTTGAACAAGTATGAATATCATTTTTAGAATAAGCACCAGTACCACCACATGTTGAACAGTCTTCATCAACAGTAACTCTTACTGTCTTCTTACATCCAAATACTGCTTCCATAAATGTTATAGTCATTGATTTTTCTAAATCTGTTCCACGATTATTAGATTGTCTTTGAGTTCTACTACCTCCACCAAAGAATGATGAGAATATATCCTCAAATCCACCAAATCCTTCAAATCCTTGACCACCAAATCCTTGTCCGCCAAATCCTTGTGGACCATCAGCACTACCATATTGGTCATAATTCTTACGCTTTGTTTCATCTGATAAAACAGAATAAGCTTCATTTATTTCCTTGAATTTTTCTTCTGCACCTGGTTCTTTATTTATATCTGGGTGATATTTTTTTGCAAGTGTTCTATAAGCTTTTTTAATCTCATCTGCACTTGCAGTCTTTGATACACCAAGTGTTTCATAATAATCCTTTTTATCTGCCATATTTAAGCACCCCACTAAAATGTAAGGGTCTTTCGGCCCTTACATAAATTATTTTTAAAATTAGTTAACATCTGTGAAGTCAGCATCAACTGTATTATCATCTTTCTTAGATGAATCATTATTTGTTTGTGCTCCTTGAGCTTGTTGGTATGCACGTTGTGCAACACCTTGAGCTGCTTGTTCTAATACTGTCTTCTTAGCCTTAATTGCCTCAACATCCTTAGCATCAATAGCCTTTTGAAGATCTTCCTTTGCAGCATTAATCTTATTCTTCTCATCTTCTGTAACATCCTTTAAGTCGTTTACAGTCTTCTCTACTTGGAAGATTAATTGAGAAGCTTCATTAATAGTGTCTGCCTCTTCCTTACGTTTCTTATCAGCTTCAGCATTAGCTTGAGCCTCTTGAACCATCTTATTAATCTCATCTTCTGAAAGTGATCCTGAGTTAGTAATAGTAATCTTTTGTTCCTTACCAGTTCCAAGATCCTTAGCTGATACGTTTACGATACCATTCGCATCAATATCGAACTTAACCTCAATTTGAGGAACTCCTCTTGGTGCAGCAGGAATATCTGTAAGTTGGAATCTTCCTAGAGTCTTATTATCAGCTGCCATTGGACGCTCACCTTGTAATACATGAATGTCTACAGCTGGTTGGTTATCTGCAGCAGTTGAGAATACTTGTGATTTTTGAGTTGGAATTGTAGTATTTCTATCGATTAACTTAGTAAATACTCCTCCTAAAGTCTCAATTCCAAGTGAAAGTGGTGTAACATCTAGTAATAATACATCCTTAACATCTCCTGATAATACTCCACCTTGAATTGCAGCACCCATAGCTACTGCCTCATCTGGGTTAACTGACTTATTAGGTTGTTTTCCAAGCTCATTCTTAACAAGTTCTTGAACAGCTGGAATACGAGTTGATCCTCCAACTAGTAATACTTGGTCAATGTCATTTGCAGTAAGACCTGCATCAGACATAGCTCTCTTAACTGGTCCTAAGCACTTTTGAACTAAGTCACGAGTTAAATCATCAAATTTAGCACGAGTTAATGTTTGATTTAAATGTAGAGGTCCTGCAGCTCCCATAGAAATGAATGGTAATGAAATTTCAGTAGTTGTAACTCCTGATAAATCCTTCTTTGCTTTCTCAGCTGCATCCTTTAATCTTTGAAGAGCCATCTTATCCTTAGATAGATCTACTCCATTTTCTTTCTTGAATCCATCAACTAGATAATCAATAATCTTTTGGTCAAAGTCATCTCCTCCAAGATGAGTATCTCCAGCAGTTGACTTAACCTCGAATGTACCATCAGCAAGATCTAGAATTGAAACATCGAATGTTCCTCCTCCTAGGTCGAATACTAGAACTGTTTGTTCCTTATCTTGCTTATCAATACCATAAGCAAGTGCTGCAGCTGTTGGCTCATTTATAATTCTCTTTACATCAAGACCTGCAATCTTACCTGCATCCTTAGTTGCTTGACGTTGTGCATCATTAAAGTATGCTGGTACTGTAATAACAGCCTCAGATACCTTTTCACCAAGATATGCTTCTGCAGTTGCCTTCAAGTTTTGAAGAATCATTGCAGAAATTTGTTGTGGAGTGTACTTCTTACCATTAACATCTACACGGTAACTGTCCTCTCCCATGTGTCTCTTAATAGATAACACAGTATTAGGGTTAGTAATTGCTTGACGCTTTGCAGCCTCACCAACTATAATTTCGTCCCCTTTAAATGCTACTGCAGATGGAGTAGTACGAGCTCCTTCTGGGTTAGCAATAACCTTAGACTCGTTTCCTTCCATTACGCATACGCATGAATTTGTTGTTCCTAAATCAATACCAATAATTTTTGACATAATATCTATCTCCTTTTAATTTTATTCGCTTACTTTTACCATAGCTGGTCTTAATAATCTATCTTTATACATATAACCAGCTTGTTTTACTTCAAGAACCACATTTGGTTCAACTCCATCAACATGCTCTTTTTCAATCGCATGATGATAATTTGCATCAAATGGTTTTCCTTTAGCATCTATTTCTTTAAGGCCATCCGCCTCAAGAATATCTGTTAATTGTTTTGAGATCATTTTAAATCCCATAAGGAAGTTTGCAAGTTCTGGGCTTGCTGCCTCCATATTACAAACCTTATCTAGCATATCAACTGGAGTTACTAGGTTTTCAACTAAACTTTGAGATGCATATTTCTTTTGTCTTAATACATCCTCATTTAATCTTCTCTTAGTATTTTCCATATCTGCTAGAACTCTTAAATAATCTTCACGAAGCTTAAGATTTTCATTCTTTAACTTAGTGATTTCATCATTAAGTTTTTGAATTTCATCCTTTTTTGCTTTCTTCTGATCTTTCTTTGTATCTTTCTTAGAAGAATCCTCTTTAACTTCTTCTTTAAGAGATTCTTCTTTTATCTCCTCACTAGGAGCATCAGTTGCATCAACGGATTCATTCTTTAATTCTTCTTTTTCTTTCTCTAAAGCTTCATCCTTTTTTATCTCTTTATCTTCCACTTTAATACTCCTTTACTTATATAGCTTACTCATGCTTTTCGCAACATATTCAAGTGTAGGAATTACAGTACGATACTTCATTCTTACAGGTCCTATAATTGCAAGCGATCCATAAGCTTGATCATTAATATAATAAGGAATTGAAATGATTGAACAAGCACTAAGTGAATCATTATCATTATCATTTCCTATTCTGATAGTAAGACCATTTCCAGTTTCCTTTAATACTTGAGGAAGAATATTAGAATCTAGCATATCTACAAATCGTTGCATATTACCAAATTCATGAAATTCTGGTTGTTCAAGCATTCTTGATAATCCTGACATTACATAGTCAGCATTTTGGAATCTTGCAAAACACTTTATAATGAAGTTTAATGCATCATCTCTAAAATCTACCATTTGCCTAATTCTTGGTTTCATAGCTTCTTTAGTAAGTGTTTCTCTTATTTCAAATACTGGCTTATCATACATAGCATTATCAAACATGTCAATAAGTCTTACAAGATCATCCATCTTATAATACGCTGGAATGTCAATAAGTTGATTTTGAACTGAACCATTTGAAGTTACAACCAGAAGCAATGCTTTATTTCTTGCAAGTGGTACAATCTCCATCTTCTTAACTGTAGCGTAGTTTGCAGATGAACCATTTAAAACTGCCATATAGCCCGTTTTCTCACTAAGTAAATCTACAATTTTCTTAAGTGATTCTTCTCTTGATAAAAACTTATCATCAAATGTCTCATCAAAATCATGAAAGAATTTTTCAATTGATTCATCACGAGTGATAAGATTTTCTACATAAAAGCTAAATCCCTTTTGTGAAGGTACTCTACCTGATGATGTATGAGTCTTCTCTAAATAACCATTTTCCTCAAGTGACTGCATATCATAACGAAGTGTCGCACTAGAGAAATTTAAGAAAGGCTTATCAGTTAAGACTTTACTTCCAACTGGTTCATTTGTATCAATGTATTCTTCAATGATAGCTTTTAATATAAGTTTTTGTCTATCGGTTAACATTCAAGAATCACCGTCCTTTTTTGCACTCTTTAATCCTAAGTGCAAATATATTATATAACATCTTTTTTTCACTGTCAACATCGAAGTGCCAATTTAGTAAAATAAAAGAGAAACCTTACGATTTCTCCTACATATTTTGCTTCTTAGCATATACATAATATGGATTATTTTCTTTTTCAAAGCCTACATAAGTCTTTTCTCCATGACCTGGATATAATTCCATATCATCATTAAGATTATCTAATATCTTAACAATAGATTTTAGTATATCATCCATAGATCCGCCTCTAAAGTCAGTACGTCCAATAGAGCCCTTAAATAATGTATCACCTGTAAATGCCACATTTTCTTTATCAAGCACATATATAAGCCCACCTTTAGTATGACCTGGCACTTCTAGCACTCTTATAGGTGTATCAATAATATTTAATGTATCATTATCATTTAATAAATGAAAATCAATATTACTCGGATTAAATGGTAATTCCAAGTCATATAACCCATAAAGATTATATCCTAAATCATTTAAATGAGAATAATCTTCTTTTGAAATATATATAGGTGTATCTTTAAAATATTTTATTCCATCAATATGGTCTATATGTGCGTGCGTTATAATTACACCAACAACATTATATTTAGATTTAATTTCTAAAGATATATATTCTAAATCAAGTGTTGGATCAATAACTAAAGATTTATTATTAAAAGTTACAACATAAGTGTTAGTTAAAAAATCTCCACTAACATATTTCTTTATTTCCATATGTGCCTCCTATACATAAAAGAAAAAGCCCACTAAGGCTTACTTCTTTTCTTTATGAAGTGTATGCTTCTTGCACTTTGGGCAATACTTCTTAAACTCAATTCTTTCAGGATTAAGCTTCTTGTTCTTGTCAGTGTAATAGTTTTCGCTCTTACATTCTTCACATACTAATTTAACTAAATCACGCATCAATATCCCTCCAGACATTAAATCATAATCTAAACGATTTTTAGTAAATAATACCTTAAAATCTATTCCTATATGATTATATCAAATGTAATTTTAGTTTGCAATATCAAATTTCAAAAAAGTTTAGGTTAAAAGTTGAAATCTTAAAAAAGTTATTCAGCAACAATTTCATAATCAAATAAAAATTAAAAATACATAAAAATTGTTTTTTATCAATGCTCTATTCCATAAAAACTGTCCAATTCCACTTTTTATGGAATAAGTTAAAGACATTTTTAAAAGGATACTAAAACATAACAGCCAAACTAAATCAAATATGATATAATGAATTTGGTGATTAAATTGAAAAGAGAAAACACATTACAAATTAAATTAAAAGACATTACACTTGGTGGAAATAGTCACATATATATACAATCTATGTGTAATATTAAAACATCTAAGGTTAATAAAGTTATAAATCAAATAAAGGAATTAGAAAAATCAGGTTGTGAAATAATAAGAGTATCTGTTTTAGATATGGACGACGCAAATGCTATTAAAGAGATAGTCAATAATATTAATATTCCATTAGTTGCGGACATTCACTTTGATCCAAGTCTTGCGATTGCCTCAATTAAAGCTGGAGTAAACGCAATAAGATTAAATCCTGGTAATATTAGAAACGAAAATGATATAAAAGAAATAGTAGATTTATGCAAGGAAAAAAATATTCCTATAAGAATTGGTGTTAATGGTGGTTCCTTGCCTAATAGAGCTAAGGCTACACCAGAGGCTATGATTGATGCTGCATCATATCATATTGGAATACTTGAAAAATATGGTTTTAAAAATATTGTATTATCTTTAAAATCTTCTGATATAGATATTGCAGAAAAAGCTTATGAGCTTGCATCAAACAAATGGCCATATCCACTGCATGTTGGAATAACTGAAGCTGGAACACTTTTTAGTGGAAGCATAAAATCATCTATTGGAATTTCTAAAATTTTAAGTTTAGGAATTGGAAATACTATAAGAGTATCTCTTACAGATGATCCTATATATGAGGTAAGAGCCGCAAAAGAAATATTAAATAACTTAGGGTTAATTAATGATGTTCCAACTCTTACATCATGCCCTACATGTGGACGTACACAATATAATATGATTCCAATTGCAAAAGAAATTGAAGAATTCTTATATACTATAAAATCAGATATTCATGTTGCGGTTATGGGTTGTGTAGTAAATGGTCCTGGAGAAGCAAGATCTGCTGATATTGGTGTTGCAGGAGGAAAGGGTGAAGCACTTCTTTTCAAGCATGGTGAGCCTATAAGAAAAATTGATGAACAAGATATTATAAAAGAGCTTAAAGAAGAAATCCTTAAAACTATAAAAGAAAAAAATAATGCCAAAGATATTTAAAATATCCTTGGCAATTTTTTTATGCATAATTATATTTTTTCCTCATTGTTATAAAGAAGGTTACTGTCACGATTAGTGAGAATACCTCAGAGACTGGCATCGCAAGCCAAAGTCCAGTAGAATCGAATATAAGTGGTAATATAAATATTGTCGCAAGTTGGAATACAAGCATTCTTCCAAATGAAATAATTGCTGAAACAAGTCCATTGTTAAGACCTGTAAAGAAGGCACTACCAAATATATTTATCCAAGATATAGTATATCCTATTGCGTATAATCTTATGGCATATGTTGTAAGCTTTAATAATTCTTCATTATGACTAAAGAAAACATAGGCAAGTGGTTTTGATAAAGCTTCTGCGGACCCTGTTAAAAATATTGCCATAACCGCTAAAATTATTAACGACTTTTTAAAAACATTTTTTAACTCTTCTTCATTCGATGCACCATAATTATATCCAACAACAGGCGCTACTGCTTGGGATACACCCATATAACATCCACTAAATATAAATCCAACATACATTATAACTCCATATGCAGATACACCATTTTCACCATAATATTTCATAAGTTGTGCATTATAAAGCATATTTACAAAAGACATTGAAATATTTGTAACCATCTCAGATGATCCATTAGACATTGTGTGTCCTAATGCTTTCCAATCAAATTTAGTAGGTACCAATTTAAATTTTAAATCTTTCTTAAAAGCGAAATATATAATAGCGGGCACTGAACCTACAACCATTGAAGCGCCAGATGCCACCGCAGCTCCAGTTATTCCAAGCCTAAATACTACTATTAATAAATAATCCCCAATCGCATTTGTAATTCCCGCACAAAGTGTAATCAAAAGACCAACATTTGGTTTTTCTGCTACAGCGAAAAACGATTGAAACATATATTGTAACATCATAAATGGTAAAAATAAGAATAGTACTCTTCCATACTCTATACAATATTTCTCCATTTTTTCTGATGCACCTAAAAGAGATGATATTTGTTTAGTTAGAATGCAACCTAAAATTGCACATACTATACCTATAATTATAAGAAAATAGACGATCATCGAAAAATATTGTGACGCTTTTTCTTTTTTACCTTCACCGAGTGTTTTAGATACAATAGCCGCACCACCCGACCCCATCATAAATCCAATTGATGAAAACATCATTACACCAGGTAATATTAAATTTACAGCACTAAACGCAATATCCCCTTCAACGTTTGAAATAAAAAGTCCATCAACAACACCATATATAGATGTTAAAATTAAAACTCCTATCATAGGAATAGAATATCTTATTAATTTTTTATATGTAAAATGATCACTAAGTTGTATTTTTGCCATTTTTTTGTGCCTCCTACATTAAAAAAAGCCCAGTTTTTAATATAACCGAGCTCACTCGTCATCTTTTCAACTCGCACACTTAATAAGTGATGTGGCTACGGCCACGAGTTCTCTGATGATTTTTATTCGACTTTTATATGTTATATTATTAAAGAATTATTGTCAATACTTTAATTCATAATCTACAAGGCCATCATAAAAATTATCTTCATGGGATACAAGTATTACTGACCCTGGGAATTCTTTTAATGCTTTATACAAAGCTTCTTTAGTATTTAAATCTAGGTGATTTGTAGGCTCATCTAGAATTAAAATATTACTTTTCTTCATAAGCATTAACGCAAGTCTTACTCTTGTTTGTTCTCCTCCTGATAATTCTCTCATAGATTTAATAGCTAAATCACCTTTAATACCAGTTTTTGCGAGAATACTTCTTAAATCTAAATCTGTTTTAAGTGGATAAAATCCTCTTAAATAATTAACAGGGGTAATATCTGGATAATCTTCTTCCTGTGAAAAATAATTAATATCTGCAGAATTATTAAACTTATATTCTCCGGCTAGTGGATTAATTATACCAAGGATTGTTTTAAGTAATGTAGATTTACCTATACCATTTTTACCAATAATCGCAACTTTTTCATTTTGTTTAATCAAAATGTTAAGTGGCTCTAAAAGTGGTTTATTATAACCTATTACTAAATTCTTAGTTTTTAATACTTCTTGACCAAGGCCTCTAGAATATGGAAAACTAAACTTAATATGCGTTGTTGCCTCAGGACGATCAAGCTTATCTAAGTGTTCAAGCATCTTAACTCTTGATTGTGCAGCTCTTGCTGATGTAGCTCTTACTCTATTTTTATCTATAAAAGCTTCAGTTTGTTTAATAAACTTTTGTTGATTATTATAAGCTCTTTCATAATTTTCATTACGAATCTCTGATTCCTTTAAATAAAAATTATAATCGCCCTTATATCTCTCAAGTTTCTTATTTTTAAGTTCATAAACAACTCTTGCGATTTCTTTTATAAATGCTGTATCATGCGATATACAAACAAATGCTTTAGGGTAGGCATTAAGATATTTAATAAGCCATTCAACATGCTCTTTATCAAGAAAGTTTGTAGGCTCATCAAGTAATAACACGTCATGATTTTCTAAAAGCATTTTAGCTAAAAATACCTTTTCTCTTTGACCACCTGATAAATTCTTTAATGGTTGATCCATATCAATATTTTGTAAGCCAAGACCATTAACTACATTACCAATTGTTGAATTTATCGCATAAAAATTCTTTTTTTCAAGTTCTTCACCAATTTGTGAAGCAATACCAAGTAATCTATCATAATCATATTCAGGTGATGTGGCAAGCATTTCGTAATAGCGATTCATTTCCTTTTCTTTATCAAATAAAGGCTTAAATACACCGTACAGGTAATCTCCTACACTTTGTTCCTTTTTAACCTCTAAATGTTGGTCTAGATATGAGAATGTAGTACCAGGCATCCAAATAACTTTTCCACTATCTGGAATAATATTTTTGGTAATAATATTCATAAATGTGGATTTTCCACATCCATTCTTACCAACAATTACTATATGTTCACCCGCGTTTACCCTAAATGAGGCATCATTATATAATTCATTATCAGTATATTTAAATTTAATTCCTTCTACTTCAAGTAAACTCATATTTATTCTCCAAACCAAGGCTTAATCTCTAAGTGTATTTCCGACTCATTAAATGGATCAACGAAATCTAAGATGTAGGATGTAAGATGTAATTTTGTACCACTACCATATAAACTATCTCCTATTATTGGATGACCAATAGATGAAAGATGAACTCTTATTTGATGACATCTACCACTTAAAAGCTTAAGCTTTAAAATAGTAGTGTTATCTTTTATACGTATGACTTCATATTCTGTTATAGATTTCTTACCAGTACTATCTACTACTCTTTTTATTCCATCGCCTTTTTTAATAGGCGCATCTATTTTACCATTTTCTTTTATTATGCCACTACATTCTGCAATATAATATTTATTAATATTACATAAATTTTTTGATAATATTGCGGCACTATATTTATCTTTGGCAACTATTAATAGGCCTTCAGTATCTTTATCAAGCCTATTTATAAAATGAATTGTTCCATCTATTTTATTTTTGATAAAGTAAGATAGAACCGCATTATATAGTGATTTAAAATCATTATACCCTGTAGGTATTGTCTTTAAACCTGAGGGTTTATTTAATACCATATAATGATTATCTTCATATAATATATTAAGAGGTATATCATACAAGTGATTATCTTTAATATTATCCTCTTCATATTCTATTCTTAAAATGTCATCTTTATAAATTTCTTCATAATTCTTTACAAGACGGTCATTAAGATAATATTTTACATTCATATTTTTTAAATGCCTTAAAAACTTTTTAGACACATTTTCTTTTATATAATCTTTAACTATAGAATTATATAAAACCTTATATTCTATTGTTTTCACAAAATTCTCTCCATATCTTTAGGAAGTTGGCATTCTACATGGCGAAGTTCAAAAGTATAAGGGTCATAAAAATCTAGGGAATATGAATGTAGTGCTTGTCTTTTTATAAATAAATCCTTACCACCATACATTAAATCTCCTAAGAGAGGATGACCCATATAAGAGAAATGAACTCTTATTTGGTGATTACGACCTGTTCTTAGTGTTGCCATAACAAGTGAATTTCCATGTCTTAGCTTTTTTAATGTTTTATAATCAGTAATTGCAGTTTGTCCTGTCTTAGACACTCTTCTTTTACCATTTATGTGCCTATCACTACCAATAGGGGCAGATATTGTGCCATCAAGTGGTGAAAATACGCCATGAACAAGCGCAAGATAATTTCGTTTAATTTTATGAACTGATATAAGGTAATTAAAATAACTTTCTGTTAAAATATCTTTTGCGATTATAACAAGACCTGATGTATCTGTATCTATTCTATGAAGATATTTAATACTTCTATTAATTCCAACGCCCTTATAAAATCCTGCGATATAATTTACAAGAGTTCCACTTTTATCTTTAGAATCCGGATGAACCATAAGTCCTGCTGGCTTATTTACAATAAGCAAGTACTCATCTTCATAAACTATATCTATATGTTTTTGTTCTGGAATGAAATCTATTTTCTCATCATAAATTATAGTTAATAAATCTCCTTCTTTTAAGAGTGTGTTAACATCAGCATAATTATTATTTAGAAGATATTCACACCTCTTTCTTTTCTCTTTACCTAAATGATAAAAATCTAACATATTAGATAGACGCATATTATTAAATTGTTTCGCTACCGGATAGTTAGTTTCACTCATGTTTAACTCCTTAATATCATATAAATAATAAATACTTTTGGTTTTGATGAGGCAAGAACGGCAAGTCCTTCCATATCAAATTCATTATTAAGTGCATACTTTAAAAGCGACATTGAAGACATTCTTGATACAAAATCTTTTTTCTTATTAATATTTTTAAGTCTTGAATATCCCATAAATAAATCAGTATCATATTCTACTTGGTTTAAAGCTTCATTTATTAAAGATATGAAATCTTCTAGCTTATATACTTTATAATGATCAAGAGATACAGCTTCTCCTGCAATCTCAATTGCGCGAAGATAATATTCAAAATCAGTTAAAGGTCTTGAAGTAGATGTCTCAAGTATATGAAATAAATCTCCTTCTATTTCAGGACGCACATTAGATTTTATTTTGTTTTTAGTCATATAATTAACAACTTTCGCAATTTGTAAAACAAATGGTCGTGACATATGATCATCTTCTACTTTATAAAATGCATATTTAAATCCTATTAGTTCTCCATAAGCTTTTTTAGCATCAATGTATCCAAGTTCAAAGTTTTTCATAATCATATCTCTATCAAACTTTAAAAATCCACCTAAAGACCATCTTGGATATATATATTTAATAAATGATTTATTCAAATATTCTTTATGTGTAACATTTGGTGATAAATCAATGGCGACAATATCCATAGCGCCAAGCTCTATCGCAAAATCAATGGGTAGGTTATCATAATATCCACCATCGATAAATGATTCCTTACCTATTTTACATACTTGAAATATTGGAAATGCACTAGCCGTTGCGACTGCATATTTTTTTATATTTTCAGGGGTTTCTTTATTAAGCACAATTTCAACACCTTGAAATGATGGAAACTTTGTAGTAACAATTCCACAAGTAATAGGTGAATTTATTAATTTTTCTGGTTTAACATATTCGTCTACGACATCATAAAAAGGTGAAATATCTCCACCAAATCCTTTTAAATAAGAACCTAAAAAGCCAATTAAATTATCTTTTTGTTTTAAAGAATATTTAATAGATACATTCTCATCATATTTAAACGCATCCTTCATAATCATATCAAGAGTGATTTTTCCCCAAAGCTCCATACTTTTAATATAATCATTTTGAGCATACATAATAGCGTTTAGTCCACCAATTGATGTGCCTGTTACAATATCAAATTTTTGATTATGTTCGTCTAAATATTTCCATACTCCTTGTTCGTATGAACCTTTAGCTCCTCCGCCACAAAATACTAACGCTCTTTTCATTTTGCATGCTCACCTCTCTCCTTATATGAATATACGCATCCACAATAATCTTGTCTATAAATATCATATTTTTTGCAGAGTTCAATACTTTTCTTATATCCTTCTTCTTTTTTAAAATCAGAATATAGGTATTTAACTCCATATTTACTCTCAAGTTCATATCCTATTTCATTACACCACTTACTATTTTTATAAGGTGAAATGGATATAGTTGTCGTAAAATAATCGAATCCTAATTCCTTTGCTTTTTTAGCTGTTTTTTCCATTCTAAACTTATAACACTGATAACATCTTTCTGATCTTTCACCAAGATTTTCAAGTCCTTTTACAGCATTATAATAATTAGTTGGATTATAAGTATCACAAATAACATCTATTCCAAGATTTAATGCTTGGCATATATGTTTTTGTTCACTTAGTCTATGATTAAATTCCTCTTCTGGCCAAATATTATCATTTGTGTAAAAAATTGTTGTATCAAAATATTTTGCACAAAACTCTTGTGTATATGAAGAACATGGACCACAACAGCTATGAAGTAATAGCTTTGGTCTTTTATCAAGTGACTCACAAAATTTAATGAAATCCTTATAATTTGTAATCAAAGCTATTATCCCCTTTCTTAGTCTTCTTTAACTAAATATGTATTGATTTGAGCTACTATAATCTTATGAAATCCTTGTTCCTTGTAGAATTTTTCTATTAATGATTTATCAACAAAACCATCAGAATTAATATCACCCATATAAAGCTTAGTACACTTTAATACATATGAAGCTTCTTTTGCATAATAAACATCAGCATCTACATCATAAATTGCATTTAAGCCAATTTCAGAAAATTTATCTTTATAATCATGACCTGATATTCTTCCTGCAAGCTTTAACTCTTCCATATATTTTCCATCAAAGAATGAAATAGTAAACTTAGGATTCTTTTGAATATATTCCATAGTCTTGCGCTCAGGTCTTATAAAAATAATAGCTACATTCTTATTCCATAAAACACCAATTGTACCCCATGAAATAGTCATAGGATTATATCCATCTTTTCCACCTGCAGTAACTAGTGCATAGTTAGAACCAAATTCTTTAAAAGGATTTCTATTATAATCTTCATCAATATATTTTTTTAACATAATTTTTTCCTCCTCTAGTTGCATAATAAAATCATGCAAGTAATAAAATTATTCATAAAATGCATAGAGATTGTAAAATATATATTTCTTCCACTAAA
>CAZJAM010000038.1:0-14298 GCA_964544095.1 uncultured Anaeroplasmataceae bacterium
TATATCACTAGATAATCTACTAGCTGCTTTAGAAGTTTTTGCGAATACCATTATTCCATCAGTATTTCTATCAAGCCTATGAACTAAGCCTAGGTATACATTACCAGGCTTATTATATTTTTCTTTTATGTAATTTTTTATAATAGTAAGCATATCCAAATCTTTTGTATTATCTGCCTGAGATAATATTCCTCTTGGCTTATAACAAACGATTATATGATTATCTTCATAAAAAATTTTTAAATCCATTATAAAGCCTTTCCAACTGTATAGAACATTTCAAGTTTTTCTAGTACAGTATCTTCAATACCTTGACAACCAGGTTTTAAAAGCTTACGAGGATCAAATCCCTTACCTTCAAGATCCTTACCTTCTTCAATATACATACGCGTATTTGCGGCAAAGGCAAGTTGAAGTTCAGTATTTACATTAACCTTTGACACTCCATGTCTTATAGCACGTTGTACCATATCTGATGGAATTCCAGAACCACCATGTAATACAAGTGGAGTACCTTTACATGCGCTCTCAATTTCCTTTAATCTATCAAAGTTTAATCCTTGCCAATCATCAGGATATTTTCCATGTATATTTCCAATTCCTGCGGCTAGCATATCAATACCTGTTTCTACAAGCATCTTACATTCAGTAGGACAAGCTAGTTCTCCCTCGGATGTAACACCATCCTCAGTACCACCAATTCCTCCAACTTCTCCTTCTACAGAAGCGTTGAATTTTTTAGCGTATTCTACAACCTCTTTTACTTTAGATACATTATCTTCTATTGATAGTTTTGAACCATCAAACATAACTGATGTATAACCTGCTTCAAGAGCCTTAAATGCTCCTTCATACGTACCATGATCTAAATGTAGGCATACTGGGATTGTAATATTTAAAAAATCCCCAATATTTTTTACCATGTCATAAACATTTTTATATCCACCCATATACTTTACTGCAGATTCAGAAGTTTCTAATATAACTGGTGACTTCGCCCTCTCACATGCAGTAAGTACTGATTTAATCCATTCTAAATTATTAATGTTAAATGCAGGTATAGCGTAATTACCCTCTTTTGCCCTTTTAATCATACCCTTAGCGTTAACAAGCTGCACTTTAACACCTCCATACTCCTTAAGTATACTACATAATCATACTTTTTTCAATCAAACTTATGTCAAATAAATGAAAGTTGTTTGTGTTTTCTTTCGTAACTATATATATTTTTAAGTATTGCTTCACTATCATATAGTATTTTAGTACCTGTAAGACTTCCATCTATATAAGATATAAGCATTTTTGTCTTTGGTGAATCTATTACATATGATTCTCCTCTTATAGCGTCATATTTTCTTCTAAGCCCAAAATAATTATCATCTAAGGCATGATATACTGCCTCTTTATTTTTATTATTAATAATTATAGAACCACCTCTAAATAGAAAATAGTCTAGATTATAATGTGTGGCAAGATTAATAATAGAATCCATTGTGTTAATATCATCATTAAGATATGGTAATATTGGTTCAATATCAAATCCAACACGTATTTCAAGTTTTGATAATGCGTTTAAAATTTGAAGTTTTTCTTCAAGTGTTGTATTATCAATATTTTTCATATCTTTATCATTTGTTGTATACATTTTTATCATTACACAAACCTTAGAATGTTTTGATATTGCCTCAAGTAAATCAATATCATTTAAAATAAGTTTAGATTTTGTAAAAATTGTAACTCCACATTTATGCATATCACATAGTGTAAGTGCATTTCTTGTAATTTTTAAATCAGATTCGATTATTGGATATGGGTCATATTGTGCACCAATGACAATTTGACTTCTTTCATGCTTTTTTAATTCAGCATCTAAATCACTTAAATCCACTGGATTTATTGAAGATAAGTAACTTAAACTTTTATTATTTGGATTAAAGTATAATCCATTATCTCCAATATAGGTATTTAATTCATTTTTCTCATTTAATAATTTTGGCATAATATCACCACTTTCCTTTTATCTATTTAAAAAGGGTAGAAAGACTACCCTATATCTATGGGGTAGTTATATAATCCCCTTATATTAATTTTAGAAGTATATCATAAACCTTAGTATCTAAAAAATTATCAATTGTATATAATGCGTATCCCAAATCGATATCTTTAGTATCATCTATAACTCTTATTGCATCATACGCGTTATCTTTAAGCATTTTTATAACATTTTGATTATCCTCAAATACAACAACATCTCTTTTACTAAGTCCCATTCTTAATAGACAATAGTCATAGATATCAGGATACTCTTTACTTTTTTTAACCTTAATAGTTGTAATTACATCTATAAAATAATCTACTATGCCATATCTTTTAAGCATACCTATAACAAGAGGTTTAGGAGTATCTGTTGCGATAATCATTTTATAATCATGGGCATGCATATACTCCAAGAAATCAAGTACACCAGTCTTTAAAGATAACTTTTTAAAATAAGCTTCTTCTATTAAGCAATTAATTTCCATACGAATTAAATTGGCTTGTTCTGGGATATTGTATTTCTTCTTTATGTATTCACTTGCTTCTTCAATAGACATGTTAATGCACTCTTCGTCTATTTCTTTATCAATAATACCTTTTTCTTTTAGATATGTTTCTCCTAAATGATTCCAAAAGGCAGTTGAGTCAAGAATGGTACCATCAAGGTCAAATATAATACCTTTCTTCATTATCTACACATCCATCCGCCATCAACATTTAATATTTCACCACAAACATAATTTGAAGCATCTGATGCAAGATAGACTACTGCGCCCATCATATCATCATTAAGACCCCAACGTCCTGCAGGGATTCTATCTAGAATTTCTTGATTACGTTTAACATCTTCTCTTAATGCTTGTGTATTATTTGTAGCCATATATCCTGGCGCAATTGCATTTACATTAATTCCGTATTTTGAAAATTCATTAGATAAAGCTTTTGTAATACCTGCAATTGCGTGTTTTGAAGCTGTATATGATACAACTCTTACGCCACCTTGATATGATAACATTGACGCAATATTTATAATTTTACCTTTTCCTTGTTTAATAAAATGCTTTGCGGCTTCTTGTGATAATAAGAAAGGCATTTCTGTATTTAGAGTTAATACTTTTTCAAAATCAGAAATATCAACATTTATCGCATCTTCTCTTAAAATCATACCAGCATTATTTACAAGTATGTCAATTCTACCATATAACTCTATAGTCTTATCAATAATTTCTTTGGCAAGCTTTAAATCAGATAAGTCAGCAATTATTTCACTAAAATATCCTTCTTTAATAAGTGATTTAGTTTCATCGCAAGATCTTCTCGCAACCCCAACTACCTTCGCTCCAGCCTCAGCTAGTGCTACACACATTTTTTGTCCAAGGCCAGTATTAGCTCCTGTTACAACTGCTACCTTACCATCAAGTTTAAATAAATCTAAAATCATAATTATTATCCCTTCATATAAAATGTCATGATTAATCGTGGCAATATTTTTAATGCTGTCAATTGATTAAAATTCCATAATCTTCTCTTATCAAATGATTCAAGTGAAAATATGTAATCCATACTTCTATCAAGTCCACATGCTGACATTACAATAGAACCATGTGCATATGGAATAGTCATACAATCAGAGCTTTTCTTTCTATCAAATTTATATTCATAAACATCTGCGGCAACAAATATACCATTTTCAAATTGTTTTAAGAATGAATCATAATCAACTATCTCAATAGGATCTACATTTCTATCTGTAATATTTAATGAATATATTGGTTTTATCACAGAAGACAGATGTTCATATATTGTTATTCTATGTACTCTAAAATACATCGCGATATCCCTAATCTTCTCTAAAGCTTTGTCTTTAGTAGGATTTTTTAATAATGAGCCTAATATATCAGTTACAAAAATTGATGAATCTGCAGTACCATTAAATGTTTCAAATACAGTATCTTGAATAGGCTTTTTAGTATCAATTCCACCATGCATTTGCTCATTATAAATAATATAACAATTTCTACCCTTTACCTTACCTCTATATAAAGCCTTATCTACATGCATATACAATTCTTCAAGTGTACGTCCATCAAATGGATAAGTAACACAACCTATAGTTGTAGTAAGTTTTGATGTATATTTTGAATTTCCATCATCATCAATAAAAGAATTTTTTATCTTTCTACAAAGTTCTCTTTTATCTGTATCGCTTGGTGAGAAACTATATTTTTTAACTAAAATAAATTCGTCTCCACCAACTCTTCCGACCTCGCCATCACTACCAGCAATTTCTTTAAGTTTCTCTGTTATAATACATAAAACTTTATCACCATAAATATGACCATATGTTTCATTTATTGTTTTAAAATAATCAAGGTCTATCATACATAAAACAAAGAATCCTTTTTCACTTACACATTTTTCTACATATTTTTTAGTATTAACATTATTTAATACACCTGTAAGCGCATCTTTTTTAGATAGAGCTATTAATTTATCTTGTTCAATTAAAAATGAAGAAATATTATCAAGTGTTCCATGTATTATTTCTGATTTTTCATTTCGCTCAAAAGTTGTTAATAGATACCATCTATCAACTCCATTTTTATTAGATTTAAAAGAAATTTGAGTTCTTGAACAATTATTTTCAGCGATGTCGGTAAAATTTATTAGATCTTGCCATGTCTCATCATCAATAATATATTCTTTAGTATTCGGACGACTTTTTAATAATTCGTCATCTATAATAACATTTCCACGATATACAACACTTATCTTGCCATCAAGTGGATTGTATTCAAAATACCCAAGATTTTTTGATAAAAGTTTGAATAATTCTTGATTATCAATCATATAAAACACCGCCTAACTTACCTATTTAAAAATTCTTATTCTATAAAGATGGTGCGTTCTTTTCTTTATATACACCATTAATCTCTTCAAATGGGAATTCAAGATTAATTGTCTTATCTAAATAAGTTACAACTCTTAGATATCCTTCTGTATTATACTCATCGCACTTTACACTAAATTTAGTGTTTCTCTCTTCTGTAAGAACGCAATAAGCATAATGAGATGGAATATAGATTTGTTTATTAGACAATGCATCTAACTCAACACATATCCATTGCAGATAATTCTCATTTTCCGGATCAAATTCAATAACATAAACCATAATGCTTCCATTTTGACAATATATTACTTTATTTTGTAAATAAGGTTCTTCTTGGTAATAGATACCATATACTGTTGCCATTTTTGTTGAAGTATATGTTTTTTCTTCAACAAATACTCCTTCAATCTTTATTGAATCATAATCATCTTCAGAGTATGTTTCACAAACACTTCCTCTATCATCCTTATCAACATTTGGTTCTAATACTAATACATCCTTAAATAATTGTCTTATAGCTTTCATCATTTATACCCCCATGAAATCTTTATTTTTAATTAATTTTAATGTTAGTTTTATATTTCTACTTTGTTTAAAAAGTCTTCTGCGAAATCTTTATCTATTTTATATTTTTTTATATCTTTTAGCTTATTATAAAATTTTTCATAAATCATATCATATAAATCACTTGAATAAGGTATCATGCCTATTGCCTCACCTTTATTATTTACGCAAATAAAGGCAAATGTATCATCCTTCATTTTCGCAAAATCAAGTTCTCTTATTTCTGAATTATTACTAGAGGCTTTCAAAAATTCTTTTAATACCTCCATAACTTTATCATCTAATTTTTGTTCAAGTATTAAGATTTTATCTATTAACTGATATGGAACATTAACTATTCTATATGTATATCCCTTCATAGGATTCATATTTTCAATAGTTTTAAATTCTTCCAAATCATATTCGTTTTTTGGATCAAACTGAATCATGAATTTATTCTTCATATCATGATACAAGAAAGGGTAGTAGATTGATATAGAGGTATTACAAGACTCGCAATGGAATTTAAAAATACCTCCATTTAGTACCTCTTCCCTCATGTCAGGGTCAAGCGTTATATTTACACTTTCGTATATATTATGTTTGCTGATACTTCCACATTTTGGACACGTGATTTGTTGTAATACTACTTTAGACAAATAAATCACTCCTCTATAATAGATTATAGCATAATTTTTTAAAAAAATGAAAGAGGGAATAAAAATCCCCTCAATAATTTAATTATTCTTTTCCATCCCAGCAATAAGTACATAACTTTTCTGGGTCAATTTCTGTTGCCTTCTTAACATCATCAAGGCGGTTAAATTGTAATGATGTAAAGTTAAGTTGCTTACGAATTTCTTCAACCATTACCTTATACTTTTCTGAATCTGGATTAGTATATTCTTTTAATACTTCTTCATTTACTTCTGGCTCAAGTTTTGCGATAATACGACGAGTTATTAAATCCATTTCTGAGTTAGATCTAGAGAAGTTTAGATACCTACATCCATATACAAGTGGTGGACATGCAGATCTAATATGAACTTCACGGGCACCTGATTCATATAAGAATTCAGTAGTCTCTCTTAATTGTGTTCCACGAACAATAGAATCATCAATTAAAAGTAATGATTTTCCTTTTATTAATTCATGAACAGGAATTAATTTCATACGTGCTATAAGATTACGCTTAGATTGCATTGTTGGCATAAAACTACGTGGCCATGTTGGAGTATATTTAACAAATGGACGTGCATAAGGAATTCCTGATTCATTAGAATATCCTACCGCATGTGCTACTCCTGAATCTGGTACTCCCGCAACACAGTCTGGATGAATATTCATATTCTTATCGCGCTGTGCCATAAGCTTACCACAATTATAACGCATGCATTCAACACTCTTACCTTCATACTTAGATGATGGATATCCATAATAAATCCATAAGAATGTACAAATTCTCATTTTATCCCCTGGACGTACAAGAGTCTTTACTCCCTCTGGAGTCACTATATCTATTTCTCCAGGTCCAAGTTCCTTATAATCCTTATATCCAAGATTTAAATACGCAAACGCCTCAAATGATACACAATAAGAATCATCCTTCATTCCAATAACTGCAGGTGTTCTTCCATATTTATCACGGGCAACATAAATACCCTTATCATTTAAAATAAGAATTGTAATAGAACCATCCACCAAATCAAGAGCGTACTGTATTCCTTCAATAAAGTTCTTCTTTGAATTGATAATAGCCGCAACAAGTTCTGTTGGGTTAATATCTCCTCCACTCATTTCAAGGAAATGAATGCTTCCATCCTCAAATAACTTGTTTGTAATCTCTTCAACATTATTAATCTTACCAACAGTTGAAATCGCATAAGTTCCATGATGCGACTTTACTAAAAGTGGTTGAGGCTCATAATCTGAAATACATCCAATACCCATATTACCATGCATTTCATTTGCCTCACGTTCAAACTTTGTTCTAAAAGGCGAGTTTTCAATATTGTGAATAGATCTATCAAATCCATTATCGCCAAGGACAACCATACCTCCACGACGAGTTCCTAAATGTGAATGATAATCTATTCCAAAGAATAAATCAAAAACACAATCTTGCTTTGATGCAACGCCAAAAAATCCACCCATTATGTTTACCTCCTAAAATAAACTACTAATTAATTTTATCATAATCTATTTAACAGTTAAATAGAAACATCCATTAAAACATTATTATTAAAATCATATACTACAAAACTATTATCATCAATAATTGCATAACTATTTTCTTGTCCCTCTTTCGGAATAGATGTAGAACCTGGATTTAAATATAATGTATTATTTACTAAATCCATCTTATGAATATGAGTATGTCCATATAACACTATGGCGTCCCTTACATTAAGATAATTTTTGGGATTAATTATATGGCCATGTGTCATAATAACCCTTTTATTATTCAACATAAACTCATATTCATCATGAATATAAAACTCTAATACCATTTGATCTACATATGCATCACAATTTCCTCTAACCGCAATTATATTATCCTTTAATGTATTTAAAAGTTTAATACATTCCTTAGGATTATATCCTTGTGGCAAATCATTTCTTGGTCCGTGATATAAAATATCACCAAGGCATAATATTTTATCAAATTTAGAAGTATTATAAATATCTACTATTTTTTTACAATATACTGCATCTCCGTGAAGATCAGAAAAAACTAAATATCTCATTCAAATAACCCCTTTAAATCATCAAGAGAAATTTTCTTAATAGCCTCATCTTCGGATATTACGCTATTAAATAAATCCTTCTTCTTATTTTGAAGTTCTAATATTCTCTCCTCAATTGTATCTTTACATACAATCTTTATTTCATGAACAACTCTTTCCTGACCAATACGGTAGGCTCTATCTGTCGCTTGATTCATAACTGCGTTATTCCACCATGGATCATAATGAATTACAGTATCAGCTGATGTAAGATTTAATCCAGTACCTCCAGCTTTTAAAGAAATCAAGAATACTTTAATAGATGAATCCTTGTTGAATTTTTCAACAAGCATAGCTCTATCAAGTGATTTAGTTTGACCTGTAAGTTTTAGATATGATACACCCATTTTTTGAAGTCTTTCCTCCATAAATGGGAAAAGAGAGGTAAACTGTGAGAATACTAATATCTTATGATCATCTGAAATCTTTTCCTCAATAAGTTCCATTAATAAATCCATCTTAGAATTTTTAATATCGCCAACATTATCTAAAAACATTCTAGGCTCACATGCAAGTTCTCTAAGTCTTGTAAGTACTGATAATACTTTCGCAATCTTATAATTATCCTTTTGTAAATCTTTTTTAGCCTCATAAAGATATGAATAATATAAATCTTTTTCTTCCTTACTCATTACTGAATAAGATATTGTCTCAACCTTTTCCTCTAGGTCTAAGACATCAGTTTTTAATCTACGTAGGATAAATGGTTGTATTCTTTTATTAAGAGATTGTAAGACATCACTATTTTGAGCATAACCCTCATATTTTGATGTAAACTTGTTCTTTTTACCAAGATATCCTGGTAGTACAAAATCAAATATTGACCATAGGTCAGTTAAACTATTTTCAATAGGTGTACCTGTTAGGGCAATCTTTATATCAGACTTAATTGATTTAACAGCTAAAGTTTTTAGTGCTTCTGGATTCTTTATGAATTGAGCTTCATCAATCACAACCATTTTAAAATCTTGATTCTTATATTTTTCAATATCAATCCTTAATGATTCATATGAAATAATAATAACTTTATTATTCATACAAGCATCACACACATACATATCGTCTCTAAAATTATCATACATAACAACATATGGAATATGAGGTGCAAATTTCTTAAATTCCATTGCCCAGTTAAATATAAGAGATGTAGGGGACACTATCATTATTGGCTTATCACGCTCTAAAGAGTCAATTAAGCTTATAATTTGAAGAGTTTTTCCAAGTCCCATATCATCCGCAAGAATTCCACCAAATTTATATTTTGCAAGTACATTTAACCATTTAACACCAGATATTTGATAATCTCTTAATGTGTTTTTAATAGGTTCTGTAATACCTACATCAATATCATTATAATTAACCATATCATTATAAAATTTCATAATATCATTTGATGCGACAATATATTTCTTATATTTTGAATTCAAATAATATGCTTGATATAGTTTAATCTTATTATCAGTAATAGTATCTATTTCAAGATCATCAAGCATAGATGTTATATCTTTCATCTCGCCATAATTAATCTCAATAGCTTTACCATTAATATCAATATATTTATTACCATTCTTATAAGATATAATCATTCTATTTATATCACTAATAGAATATGTGCTATCATCATATAAGAACTCTACAATACCACCATTTACTTTTACATTAAATGTAATATGTTTTTGTGCCTCAGGTTTAATAAGAGATACATTATCAGTTAAATATAATTCTCCATATTCTTTTAAATCACTTAGATGATATTCAACAAATTCACATATATCATCATATTTATCAATAGAATAATTATTTTCGCTCTTAAATCCAAATGCATTTAAAAAATTGATATAATTTGTCCTTTTTATAAACATTATAGAATCTTCAATATCAGATTTGTATTTTATTGATAAAACCCTATCGTTATAATCAATATATGAATCAATCGATAGGTCATAACAATAATCAACACCAGAAACATATTCTGTAATATATGGGTAAATATTAATTAGAAATGAATTATATGAATCCTTATTAAATTCAACCACACCATTATTCTTTTTTAAATAATCTAGTACTATATATAATGTATGATTCTTTACTACATATATTTTTTCTTTATAGAAAATATAATCATTTATAATTGATGGAAGTATTTCATATGATGTATCAGAAATAGATAATTTCATATCTCTTACTTCCATATTCAATAAAAATTTATCCACTACAAATTCATAAGGTTTTGAATAATACCCATTATATACTGATATCTCTTTAGGATATAAGGCATAAATATCATCAAAAATATTTAAATCAAGTGAAATTGTATTTGTTTGTGTTTCTAAATATTTTATTAATTTTATTAATTGATTACTTTTTAGGGTAAGAGATTTATTACAAATTCTTATAGTCTTATAGTTAAATGTATAATCTAGATTATTTTCAATAGAGTAAAGGAATCTCTTTATATCTTTAACTTTAAGCTTCTTTGAATCGATTATGGCATCTAAAAATAACTTCCAACCATCAGACATTACAACAGTTGGTAGTACTTCAATTTGATTATAAGCAGGCTTAATTGCGCTTTGGTATACACTATTAAGCAATCTATCTACCTTTAAATTAGATTCATAAGATTTGATAAGGTCTTTATTTTCAAGCATTTCATTTACTCTATCTCTTAATTCAAAATAAAGACAAATTTCATGTTTGCATAACCCATGTTCCATACAACTACAGCTACCATGAGTATTATTATCGCCAACGTATAAAACAACCTTACCAACATCCTTAAATTCCCCTTCTATTACAAAAAGGAAATTTAGTGTTGAATCATGTAGTAGATTGATATTTTGTGCTTCATGTGATTGATATAAAAGATATCCATCATTAAGTGTAAGTAGTGATGAAGCACTTTCTCTAATTGTAGAAATATCAATTTTCTGCATCATAATTCCTCCATTCACGAACACTTATTATACCACAAAATACCTCTATTTTCTATAAGTTTCTAGTAAATTTCTAATATGTCATTAAATTTAATATTACTTTTAGCTATCTTAATTGATTTTGAATCTTTATTTATTTTTATAACCTCTCCCGTCATATGATAAATACCACCCTTTTTATAATATTTAAAAGATATAATATCTCCTACTCTCATAGTTCTAAGCCTTAAATCTATATCTTCACACATATCAGTAGATAATATTGGCTTATCTATATATACTACATTCCTTTTCTCTATTTCCTCCATATATCCATCTAAGGCATCAAATGGCATATATTGTCTACCTTTTATATTATTCACGATTATGACCTCCTAATAATTTATTTCTTTCAAGGGCTGTCCCTTCTTTATAAAGATTCATTCCTTTAAATATAGAATCACTCCCATATAAATCTTTTATACGTGCAATAGTCTCGTATAACTTCTCTTCACGTTTTTCCTTAATAGTATCTGTAAAAAGATTTATATCATTAAAGTTTTTAAAATCATAAAATGATATTCCAATTCTTCTTATAGGAATGTTTTTTATAGTTGTTTTAAAATACAAATCTAAAAGTTCATCTTTTAAATTAGTAAAAAGATTTGTAGCGATACTAATTTTTTTACTACCACCTGTTGGTGTAACCATATATTTACTATCATATGCAATATATAAGCTTATACCCTTTGGGGATAAACTACTCTTTACAAGTTCAACGCATTTATTATCAAGCATTTCAAGCAATACAGTTTTCGCTTCAGAAAACGAATAATTACGTGTTAATATCTGGCTTTCAGATATTGATTTTGACATCGGCTTATAAGCTTTTATATCACTTATTTCTGTGGGGTCCTCACCTTTTGAATGATTAATTAAATATTCTGCATTAACTCCAAATTCTTTATAAAGACGTAATTCATCGCACTCTCTAATTCCTTCCATATCAAATATACCCATTTTAGCTAAACGCCTTTCTATTCCACCACCTATTTGCCAAAAATCAGATAATGGTCTATGGTGTGAAAGAGTTTCTATATATAGTTCTTTAGACAAATAACCTATATTATTTTTATTATGCTTAGCTATAATATCCATTGCGATTTTTGCTAGATACATATTATCGCCAACTCCTGCTGTTGCGGTAAGAGACAAAGTTATAAATATATCATCTATAACCATTTTAGCTATATCTATAGGGCTTTTATTATAAAGTTTTAAATATGGAGATATATTTATAAACGATTCATCAATCGAATAAACATGTATATCATCTATGGAAAAATATTTTTTATATATGTCATATACAAGACATGAATATTTTACATATAAGCTCATTCTAGGTTTTTGACATATATATTCTATATTCTTGGGTATTTCATATAATCTTCCACGGCTTTTAACACCAAACTGCTTAATATATGGAGTTGCGGCTAAGGTAATAGCCCCTTCCCCATGACTTTTATCCGCTACAACTAGCGCTACTTTAAATGGATCAAGGTTATGAACTACACATTCAACAGATGCATAAAAGCTTTTTAAATCAACACAAATATACATTTATAAATCCCCCCTTCCATAGATATTTTATATTTTATAAAAATAAAAGGTGTCCTTAGAATGGACACCATTAAATTTAATTATTAAAAACCTAGAATAAGACATAAGGTATATCCTACCACAAGAGCTGTTATAAACATTATACTAAATATTATAAATGTTTTCTTCCACATACTTTTCTTTCTTAAAAGCACAACCATTCCAAGACCTGCATTCATTATAAGTCCTGAAATTGTAGCGCCAATAGATAAACATTCTGACATATAAAGTTCTGTAATCACAACAGATGAAGCACAGTTTGGAATCATACCTACTATAGTTGATAGAATTGGCGCAATATACCTATTAGCTTTAAGGAAGTTTATAATTGAATCCTCACCAACAAAATATACAATAAAGCCAAATATTAGATTAACAATTAAAACATATATAAATATCTTTAAGCTATGAACTAGTGGATGTAGTAAATGTTTATGCCACCCACTCTCCTTACTATCTTCAATATGATGATGGCAACAACCTACATGAACTTGCGTAGAATCATATGTATCTTCTTCTATATGCTCATGGTCTTCCTCATGATCTTCTGGGCTTTCATTATGTTTTCTATGTTCATGGTAAAATAGATCTACCATAAATCCTATTATAAATCCCACAAAAAGTTTAATTAATAAAACTAAAAGAATCATTAAAACATCTTTACCTGATTTTACACCAGATAGTAATATAGGAATAGCCTCGTCCGAACAAGCGATAAAGGTCGCCACAATAGTACCCATTGAAATATGTGAGGCAATATACATATCAGATGCAACAACGCTCATTCCACATTGAGGCACAAGTCCTGATACAGCTCCTATTAATGGAGCTAATTTATTCTCTTTAGATAATTTTTTAGACTTTGCGATTTTATCTTCTACAAAGCTTAATATTATATATATAACAATTACTACCGCAAGCACTTTTAAAGAATCTAGCAGCGCGTCAAGTATTACTTCCATTATTTCCTTCATTAATTATTACCTCTACATTTTGGACATAATCCATAAATTGTTGACAAAAAATTATCAATTAAAAATCCATGTTCTTCTGATATATGTGATAAATAAGCTTCTGTATCACTACAAGATAGGTGAATAACAAGTCCACAATTTTTACACTTCAAATGTAGGTGACGAGAACAATCTTCTTGTGCTAATTGATATTCAAACCTATTATTTTTCTGGTTATAACATTTTCTTACCTCTTTTGTAAGAACTAAATTATCAAGGAACCTATAAAGGGTCGCCTTACTACAAACCTCATCACTCTCTTTTAATAAATCAAGAATATCTTCAGGTGATAAAAGCTTATCCTTATTATTTTTTAATATTTGCATAACATAAGATTTTTGCTTGGTTGAATACATACAATCCTCCAATTTGAAAATGAGTCTCAATTTCAATACCAACTAATTATATCATTTACTACCTATATGTCAATTACAATATTTTAAAAAAAGTAAAAG
>CAZJAM010000039.1:0-14154 GCA_964544095.1 uncultured Anaeroplasmataceae bacterium
CATAGGAAGAATTGAAAAAAATGGCTCGTTTGAATATTTAAGTGATTACAAATATCTATATAACGAAACAAAGCTATACGCTAAGTGGGTTATAAATGAATAATATAATAAGTTATTTAAAGAAGCTATTTAAATAGAATCTGTTTAGTTTTGCTATAATATTTTTAGTTAGAACGATATTATCGTTTTTAATAGCATCTTATTGTTTTAATAAGGTGCTTTTTTTGTTATAATTATTTTCAGGAGATGATTTTAAATGATAAAAGATGAATTCTATACATTATATAATGGAGTTAAAATTCCAAAGATAGGATTTGGTACTTGGCAAACACCAGATGGTGATATAGCTTATAATTCAACTCTTGAAGCATTAAAGGCCGGATATAGACATATTGATACTGCCCTTGTATATGGCAATGAAGAATCAATTGGAAGAGCTATTAAAGATTTTGGAATAAATAGAGAAGAAATCTTTATTACAACAAAATGTCCAGCCGATATTAAAACATATGAAGGGGCAATAAAAGCATTTGAAACATCACTAAATTTACTAGGACTTCAGTATATTGATTTATATTTAATTCATGCCCCATGGCCATGGAGTAATGTAGGTGCTAATTATACAGAGGGTAATAAACTTGTTTGGAAGGCTTTAGTTGACTTATATAACGAAGGTAAAATTAAAGCTATTGGTGTGTCTAATTTTCATAAAGAAGATATAATACCTTTAATAGAATGCAGTGGAATTAAACCAATGGTAAATCAAATTAGATACTTTTTAGGTAATACCCAGCCAAGTATAATCGCGTATTGTATGGATAATGATATTTTAGTAGAAGCTTATTCACCACTTGCGACTGGTAAAATATTAAATAATGATATATTAATTAAAATCGCAAAAAAGTATAATACATCACCTGCTTCAATATGCCTAAGATATTGTATAGAAAATAATACATTACCATTACCTAAATCAATACATAAAGATAGAATTATATCTAATTTAGAATTAGATTTTAAATTAGATAATGATGATATAAAACTTCTTAATACTATTCATGATTTGTCATTAGACCGTCCATATAGAAGTTAGAATATTGGAGAATAATTATGAGTGAAATAAAATATGAAATGAATATAAATTTTAGAACTAACGATTTTGATTCAGATGATTATATTACACCAACTGCAATATTATCACTATTTCAAGATATCGCAGGACTTCATGCCAATCACTTAAACTTAGGTTTTAAGGATTGTTATAACATGGGATATTATTGGGTTCTTGTAAGAAATAAATTTGAAATATTTAAAAATCCAACACCTCTTACAAAAGGTAGACTTGAAACATGGCCTCATGAAAAAGGAAGAGTTGATTTTAACCGTGAATATGCATTATATGATGAATTCGGTGATATAATCGCAAGAGGTCTTTCTAAGTGGGTATTAATAGATATAGAAAAAAGAAGAATCGCAAGAACTGATAATATATCATATGGAGATGGAGAATATGTTTCTTTTAATTATTACCAAGATGTAGAAAAGGTAGTATTACCTGATATTAAATTATTTAAACATGTCGCATCTCACACTGTATTAAAAAGAGATTTAGATCATAATAAGCATATGAATAACTCTAAATATACTGATATTATATTTGATGTTATTCCAAATGATATAAAAATAAATAAGTTAAACATTGAATATATAAAAGAAGTAAAACTAAATGATATTATAGATATTTATGAATATAGTGATGACTTATATATTTACCATTTAGGCTTAAGTGGTGAAAACAAAATATTTGCATCTATAATAGAAAAGGACATAAAGTAAAATGATACAAGATTATTTAAAATTTTTAGACAATTCTAAAACAAAATTTCAAGCAATAGATATAACAAGAAAAATGTTAAATGATAATGGCTTTAAAGAAATTAATGAAGGTGATTCATATAAAGGATTAGATAAATTTTATATAGTAAGAAATAATTCATCTATAATTGCCATAAATAAACCTATAGATTTTAAGAATAAATCAATAAATATTATATGCACACATACAGACTCACCATCATTTAAGATAAATGAAAACTCAACAATAAATGTTTCAGGCTATAATACGCTTGAAACAGAAGTGTATGGTGGACCAATTTATTCTTCGTGGTTTGACCGCCCTTTATCAATTGGCGGAAGAGTAGTTGTAAAGGATAATGATTCTATTAAGCAAATTAATGTAGCTTTTAAAAATTCAGTATGCACAATTCCAAATCTTTGTATTCACTTTAACCGTGATATAAATAAAGGTCATGAATATACGCTTGATGAAATGAAACCTATATTATCTAATTCTGATGATATATATGATTTATTAAAAAAGGAATATAAAATAGATAGGGAAAATATATTATCATTTGAACTTGAACTATTTAATAATGAAAAGCCAACATATGTAGGCGCAAAAAAAGAATTCTATATGGCTTCTCGTATAGATAACTTAGGTTCTCATTATACAGCTTTAAAAGCGTTTATTGATACATCTTGTGATACTTTTAAAGTATTCGCATCTTTTGATAATGAAGAAGTAGGTTCACAGTCTATGCAAGGTGCTGGATCAGAATTCTTATCAACAACTATTAAAAGAGTATTTATTGAAAATGATTTAGACATTATAGATTATTATAAATCATTATCAAATTCTATTGCGATATCTGCAGACAATGCACATGCAATTCATCCTAATTATCTTTCTAAATCAGATAAGATGAATGCCCCAATTTTAAATGGTGGTTTTGTTATAAAAGAAAATCCAAATTTAAAATATACAACAGATGCGATATCTAAGGCAATACTAATTGATTTATGTAAGAAGAATAATATTAAATACCAAAGCTTCCATAATAAACCTGGAATTGCTGGAGGCTCTACACTTGGAAATATATTACAGAGTAGTGTCTCAATACATATGGTAGATATAGGATTACCACAACTTGCAATGCATAGCGCATATGAAACTGCAGGTTCAAAAGATATAGAAGAATATTATAAAATCATGAAATCATTTTATAATATTAATCTTTCAATTAATAATAGTGAAATTAAATATTAAATAATACTTATAAGGATATTAATATTGAATTTTAAAGTAATCTAGCCAAGATTTGTAAATATCTTGACAAGATAGGCATGTATCAATTAAATATCCTTTTTCATTTTTCCATTCTTTAAGACCACGATAATAAAATAATTTGTGGTCTTCATCAATTATAAAAGGAACAATATTATTTTTTAAACATTCTTTAAACATTATAAGTCTTCCAACGCGCCCATTACCATCTTGAAATGGATGTATAGATTCAAACTTTATATGGAATTCTAATATTTGTTCGAAACTTTTAACTTTTGTATTATTATAAGATGTTAAAAGTTTTTTCATTTCATCTCCTACATTTTCAGGCAAACAAGTTTCTTTTCCGCCAACTTCATTTGGAATTTTTTTGTAATCTCCTACATTAAACCATTGTTTTCTACTATCACTTGTTCCATTTTTAATCATAAAATGAAGCTCTTTTATCATTGATTCACTAAGTTGTTTCATTGCGTTATCAATAATGTAATCAACGCATTTGAAATGGTTTGCAGTTTCTAAAATATCATCAACATTAAGAGCCTCTTTTATATCTCCTATTGTATTTGTTTCAAATATAAATCTTGTTTGGTCATGAGTTAAAGTGCTACCTTCTATATGATTTGAATTGTATGTTAATTCTATTTGCGTTTTATGGTAAATTCCACCTTTTAGTTTTATGTCTTTTTGTTCTTTTAAAATATTTAGTAACAAATTATTACTAAATTTTTTTGCGTTTTTTCTTTCTGGTTTTGTAGCGTTTTCCGGAATATTCCATGTTTTTCCAGTTAAAAAAGCACCAGGAATTTTTCCATTTGCACAATAATTCCTAACCATTCTGTCTGTTATATTCCATTTCTTAGCAATTTCTTTAACTGATACAAACATCTTGCAAGTCCTCCAATTTGTTTTTATTATATGTTTTTATCGGAAATTTGTCAATTTAAGAAAGCATTAAATATTTCCGATACCGGAAATGTTAATATTATAAAAAACCACAAGATGTTAAATTTCTTGTGGTATTTTAAATTAATATTCTGTAATAGAGCTTTTTAATGAATCAATAAATTCTTTAGATGGGTCAATATATATTGTTTTTTGATTTGTAAATGTTACAAAACATGCTCTTTTACCAGGAATCTTTTTAATATAACGTTGTAATGTATAATCAACAGGTACTGATGATGAATCCTTATATGTTGAATAGAAGGAGGCAATCATTGCGCAAGTTCTAATATCATATTCACTCATCTCTCCCTCTTTAGATATTACAACATGTGATCCTGGTGCGTCTTTAACATGAAACCATATATCGTTGTATTTTGCGATTTTGTGAGTTACAATCTCATTTTGAATGTTATTCTTACCAACGTATACCTTTGCGCCATCTTCTAAAATGTATGTTAGAATTTTAGTTTTAAGTTTTCTCTTTTTCTTTGTCTCAGCTTTTTTAATATATTTATTTTCAACAAGTTCAGCTTCAATTTCTAAAATATCTGTAACTGATGCGTTTTCTATTTGAGAATATATAATTTTAAAATATTCTATTTCATCGTTTGTAATAGCTATTTGTTCATTTATATGAGTAATAGCGGATTTAGCTTTTTGATATTTTTTATAATAAATTTTAGAATTATCTATTACACTATATCTTACATCAAGAGGTATAGTGATATTTTTATTATCATAATAATTTAATACTTCAATTGAATTTGATTTTTCTTTAATATATGAGACAGATAGAAGAAGTTCACCATAAAGCTTATATGTATCAGCTTTAGATGCCTCAATTAAATCTTTATTAAGATTTGATATCTTATCTTGTAATCTTTTAATCCTAGATTTAATAGTAAGTGATAAATTAGACGATTTCTCTTTAACTCTTTCTTTTAAAGCTTTATCAAAATAAATATCATCAAGCATAGAAGATATAGAAGAATAATCTTTTATTTTATCATAACCAATATTTGTAAAATAGAAATCTTCCTTATTATTATCTTTAAAAGTATAAGGCTTAGGCTCTATGTTTAATAAACTAATAAATGTATCTATTGGTGATTTAGAATTCATTACATATGAGGCAGTTTTAAATGAGATACCATTAAATTTATTCATTAAAGCCTTTGAATCAAGTATAGAATTAAATGATTCAACTATATCTTCCGTTTTAAGTGAAAAAGGGTCTAATTTAATAGGATTTATAAATGGTTCATAAACCGCATTTGGATATATTATTCTTTTTGATTCAATAGAGTTTTCTTTTTTATAAGCATCAAGAATAGTATTGTTTTTAAGTAATATTATATTTGAATCTTTTCCCATTAACTCAAGAATTAAAGAAGTATATTCAGTATCTCCTATTTCGTTTAATCCTTTTGTCTTTATCTCAAGTATTCTATCATTTTTGATAGTTTTTAAAGAAAGAATAATAGCCCCTTCTAAATATTTACGAAGTAACATAGTAAATCCTTTTGGAACAAGAGGGAATTCATATTTTTTTTCTGTTAAATGAAATCTATAATATTGACTTGAAGCTGATAAAAGAAGATTATAATTTTTAAAATTAGATCTTATTTGTAATATATAATCAGACTCTGATATTTCAAGCACTTTAGATATTTTACCACCTACAAGAGGAGATATTTCGCTAGCAAGTTTATTTAATAGAAGTCCATCAAGTGGCATATAAATCACCTCAGTCTATTTTATTATAACAATTAATTTGTTATAATTAAAGTGAAAATTGAGGCGATACTATGAATGAAATAATAAACTTAGATAATATATCTCTTCACCTTCTTAATGAAAGAAATCATAAAGGATTTTTAAAGTTGTTTTCAAATAAATTTATACTTAAAAATATTAATTATGATTTCATTAAAATAAATATGAAATGTATGTCACTTTCTTATGTTAAAAAACTATATAATAATCTTAAAGAGTTAGATGACTATTTTGGTTATGTTATATACTTAAATAATAAGATAATAGGTTATATGGATGGAGTTATAGATTTAAAAAATGCTTATCTAAGATTATCTATATTGCCTGATTATCTAGTACAAAATATAATGGATATATTGTATAAGATTATCACTAGAAGTTTATTTGAAGCCTTAAATGTAGATGTTATTTATTTTAGATATAATGAGATTTATAACTCATTTATTAAGAAGAATCCTTTTATTTTAAAAAGAGAAAAAGTGTTTGGTCGAGAGGATTACTTTTTGTTAATAAAAGATTTTTTAAAGAAACTATATATTTTAGATGATATGTATGAAAGTGAGTATTCAGCATCAAAAAAAGTCTTGGGTGGTATTATATATAGTGATGTAGAAAATCCGCTTAAATATATGTCAAATTATTTTTCTTTGAATGAAAAATATTCACAAAATGATCTTAAATCATATTATGATTATTGCATAAAAAATAATATGGAATTTGCAGAATTTAAGGTAATGGGAAATTTTAATGAAAACTTATTTTCCTTTATGGGAGAATATGAAGATGACCGAATTCTATATTATGCAGCAGATAGTAGGGTTTATAAAAATATAAAAAACAATAATGATGATATTGTGCTTACAAAAATAGGTAAACTTCATGCAGATGATTTTATAAGAGTTATATATCTTGAATCTAAAAAATTTGGTGAAGCTTATGCGAAAAAAAATAGTAAAAGGTTATATGATGTTATATTGAATCCAAAATGTAAGATTAAATATTATTTCGTATATAAGGATGATATTCCTATTGCTTATATTTCTGCATATATGCATGAAGGTATATTAAAACTTGAAGATTTTGTTGTGTCCCCTAAATATAGAGGTATGGGATATGGTAAGGCTTTATTTAGGTATGTTATAAAAAAATATCATTCAAAATTTTGTTATGTCGTTGTAGAAGAGGATTCAGAAGCTAAAAAAATATATGAACATTTTGGCTTTAAACTAGTAGGAGATGGGCATTTGGTTAGAAAAATATTTTAATTATGGGTGTTATATGCTATAATTATTTTAAAGAAATGAGGTATTATTTATGAGTATGATACTAGACGATTATTTAATGAGTGAAGATATATCAGAAGATGATGTATTAGATTTAGTGGAATCTAAAATTCCAAATATTTATTTTTTAGCCCCTATGCTTAATATGCAAGGTGTAGAGTTTGATGACAGAAAATATTATGATTTATTCTCTAAAGTTTTAATACTAAGAGGAGAAGATAATATTATGGATGTTTATTCTCTATTATTTTTCTGGCTTAAAGATTACAACTGGCCAGGTGCATTACAAATGAGAGAATTCTTGATTCATACAGAACGTAAAAAATTCTATGTTGGAATATATGGCGCAATAATACTTGCACATGATGATAATGATTACGATTGGCTTGGAAACTTATTATCAACACTTGCTGAACGTGATAATGGCGCTATAGGAGATTTATGTGAATACATGGTAGATAATGATGAATATGAAAATGATTATCCACAATTATTGGATTTAATTGAAAAATCTCTTGATATTAACGAATATGATGAGGAAAATCCAGAAGAAGAGTAGTAAAAAACTACTCTTTTTTTAAAGTTTGTTGAATAATATGTAATTGTTTGATAAAATATTTGAGTATGAAAAGGATATGGTGACTATGAAACTTGGATTATTTGGATATGGTACAATCGGTAGAGGAGTATATACTCTAGTTGATAACCTAAAAGAAAAGTATAATTTTGATTTAAAAAAGGTATTTGACTTACCTAATAAGAAGGAAATTTTAGGAGATAAGCTTGTAACTGATATCAATGAAATAATATTTGATGATGAGATTGATACAGTAATTGAAGCTCTTGGAGGGCATGATCTTCCATACCAGGTTATATCTTCTGCCTTAGGCAAAGGAAAAAATGTTATTACTTCAAATAAAGAAGTAGTATCAGCTCACTTAGAGGAATTCTTAAATATAGCACACACTAATAACTGTGCATTTTTATTTGAGGCATCAGTAGGTGGTGGAATTCCTATTATTCGTTCATTAATTGATAATACAAAAATTAATGAGGTTAATGATATTTTTGGTATTTTAAATGGAACTACTAACTATATTTTGACTAAGATGAGTGATGAAAATCTATCATTTGAGGATGCGTTAGCACTTGCGAAAAAGAATGGATTTGCAGAAGCTAATCCAACTGCAGACCTTGAAGGACTTGATGGTGTAAGAAAGATTAATATTCTATCTTCTCTTGCATTCCAAGGAAATATTAATAATGAGGATATTTACCACTATGGAATTACAGGAGTAAATAAACAAATCCTTGAAGACATTAAAGAAATGGGATATGTATTGAAGTTTGTTGCCTCATCTCATAGAGACGGAAATGATGTAACTATCCGTGTTGAACCTACAATGGTACCTTACGGACATCCACTTTCAGCAGTTAAAAATGAATTTAACTCTATTATGTTTACAGGTTCTACTAATGATGACTTATCATTCTATGGTAAAGGTGCAGGATCTATACCTACTGCATCCGCAATCATTTCAGACCTTGTAGCTATAGCTGAAGGAAGAGGATATATTGAATATTCTAACAAGAATAAATTAAATGTTAACACCAATAAAATTAATAAAGGAAAGTATTATATTGTTCATAGAACAAATGAAGCTGAGGTTGTATCAGATGTATCAAATGAATCACTTCAAGCTGCGTTATTCTATGCAAGAGTAATTTAGTAATGACAAGATTTAAATGGAATTTAGTTGTCGCTATAACATTCGTATTTTTAAATGTAATATTAATACCTATAGCTATACTACTTAACCATGATAGTGTTAACTTTTACTTATGTTTAATACCAGGAGTTTTGTTACCATTCATAATTCCAATAGCTTCCTTAATATTTAAAAAAGATTGGCCTGTTATACTTGAAGTTATAATAGCCGTTCAATCATATTTTGGTACATCATTTGCCTCAGCATTCGATTTATATCAAGGATTTAAATATTATGATTTGATTTTACACGGCTTATTTGGAATAGAAGGTACTTTATTTGGCTATTATATTTTAGTTTTATTTGGTGGTAAGGATTTATCACTAATTAAAAAATGTTTCATCCTATTTATGTTTGTGTTAGGATGTGCTGCGTTATGGGAAATAGTTGAATTTGTATTCTCACGTATATCTGGAAATGATGTACAACATGTATTTGACCCACAAGAAAAAGATGGAGTATCAGACACTATGTGGGATATTATAATAGCTTCTATTACATCTTTTGTAACACTTATTATATTTATAATTGACAAAATATGTTCTGGGCATATGTTAGAATTATTAAATAAATCATTAGAAAAAGAAGAGGAAAAGACTAATGTATAACACTTATATTTTAGTAGCTTATATTATATGGATCGTATTAGCATCCTTAGTGGCATTCTTTCTTTATAAGAAGGATAAGAAAATGGCACAAAGTGGCGGAGGTCCTGTGCGTATTAAAGAAAAAACATTATTATCAATCGCTTGTATGGGTGGTGCCTTTGGCGCTTTAATAGGACGCATTTTGTGTCACCATAAGACTGATAAGGTTTATTTTTCAATGGTAATTTATTTATCATTGTTATTACAAATAGTAGGATTAGTAGTATTATTACTACTTGCATTATAGGAGGTATATTATGGCTGAAAAAACATCTTTAGAGCGTTCACATAGTAAATCTTCAAACGCAAAATTAACTATGATATGTTTTCTATTATCATTTGCGGTAATAATATTATGGATTGGAATTGCACTATTAAAAACTGAAAAAACTTTTGGAATTACTATTAGTATAATAGGTTTGGTATTTACACTACTTAACTTATTCTTAGTATCTAAGTTTACTAGATAAAGGCATTTATATGCCTTTTATTTTTACCACTTTTATATTATAATTATCATGGTTGATAAATATGATAGTAGATGGATTAATATATGATATAAATGTTGATACTAGAATAATGAGCCTAAGAAATGGTAAAAATCTTAGGTATTTTTATGTTACTAATTCACTTATGAAAAAATTTAAAAAGTATTTATTTCCAAATACATTTGTTTCATTCATCGCAAACGATGAATTATTATTAAAGCACAAAACAAATGTATACCAACTACTATATTTTAAAGAAATAAAAACTTTAACACGTCAAGGACCTATCATTCATTATTCAAAGAGGAATATAGCACAGGAACTAAAGGATTTTGTAAACAAATTAGATAATTTAATGTTTATAGATTTAGAAATGTCTATGCCATCATTTTCTGATAATAAAGATTTTTTAATTGAACTTATTCAAGCGTCATATATAATTACAGATAAAAATTTAAATACACTCTCTAAAAGTGATTATCATATAATACCTACAAAGAATAAATTTTTAACTGATAGATGTGAGAAATTCTTAAATATAAAATATGAAGATTTAGTGAAAAATGGTATTCATTTTAAACAGTTCTATAAAGCTTTTAAAGAGGACTTATTAAAATATAATCCAACTATTATAATTTTTGGTAAAAATGATAGATTGTTTTTAGAGAAAGCATATAGAACTAATAATTGTGAATCACTATCAAATATTTCAAGGTTTGTAAACATTTCTCAACTTCTTAAAAATTATTATGAATTACCACAAGACCCAGGTCTTTTTAAGTCATATGAAATTATGTATAACATAGAACTTCCTAAACAAAAACATGATGCTTATGAAGACGCATATTATACATATTTGGTATTTAAGAAATTTAAAGAAATGCTAAATAATTGACATTAAATATAAGATTATGCTATAAAGTATGTAGAATATAGAAAAATTATATTCTTAAACTTTCGACGGAGGTGGACCGCCATGGTATATGTAATTTTTGCACAAGGAGAATAATAATTTTTTCTTGTGCTTTTTAATTAAAAAATAAAATTATAAAATTTAGGAGGATATTAAAAATGGATAACAAATATAAGGGAACACAAACAGAAAAAAATCTAGAGGCAGCATTTGCAGGAGAAAGCCAAGCAAGAAACAAATATACATTCTTTGCCTCAGTTGCGAAAAAACAAGGATTTGAACAAATTGCAGATTTATTTTTAAAAACTGCAGATAATGAAAAAGAACATGCAAAGTTATGGTTTAAAGAATTAAATGGTATTAAAGATACTAAAGATAACCTTTTAGCTGCGGCAGAAGGTGAAAATTATGAATGGACTGATATGTATGAGGATTTCGCTAAAGTTGCTGAAGAAGAAGGATTTTCAGAACTTGCTAAAAAATTCCGTATGGTAGGATTAATTGAAAAGAGACATGAAGAAAGATACCGCGCACTTTTGAAAAATATTGAAACAGCACAAGTGTTTGAAAAAAGTGATGTAAAAGTTTGGGAATGTAGAAACTGCGGACATATTGTGGTAGGACTTAAAGCTCCTGAAGTATGCCCTGTATGTAATCATCCAAAGAGCTATTTTGAAATTAATGTTGAAAATTATTAAAATAAATGTAATTAATTAAATTAATCTACAATTAATTTAAAAAATATGTTATGATATCCAAAAAGGATGTGTTTATTATGGTAGAACATTGTTATGTAATGGTTAAACCAGGATTTTGTGATTCAAACTTAATTAGATATGTTATTGATGTGCTAGAATCAAAAGGCGTTAAAATGATAGATTTTGCATATATTTATTATGATGAAGAAGTAGCTAAACTTCATTATACTGAAAAAAGTGGAAAACCATATTTTATGGAACTTGTGGATTATCTAACATCAGATAAAGCTTTTGGTATGATTTATGAAGGAAATAATGCGCTCACTATTTGCCGTGAAACAGTTGAAGAACTTAGACATTCATTGCCTAAAAAATTTAATGTTAAAACAGATGTTATGAGAAATATACTTCACTGTTCATCTAAGACAAAAGTAGGAGATCAAATGTTAGAGCTTGATACTCAACGTGAAATTGCCTTGTTTAATTATTTAAAGAAAAAACTTATATAACAAAAAAAGACCAACTTTAAGGAATTACCTTAAGGCTGGTCTTTATTTTTACGCTTTAACTAGCATGAAGATTGGAACTACTATTGGATTTCTATCAGTTTTTTGTTTAATATATATTTGTAAATCTTTAGCAATTTCATTCTTTAACATTTGAGTTAGTTTAGAACCTTTTTTAATTTTTTCTAACAAATCATTTTTTGTGAATTCAATAAATGATTTTGTTAAAGCTTCACTATCTTTCATGTAAATAAATCCACGAGATACAACTTGAGGATCTACAATTGGTTCTAATGTAGATTCACTTAATGTAAATATTACTGAGAATAGTCCATCATCAGATAGCGCTCTACGCTCTTGGATAAGTGAATTATCAATATCTCCAATACGAGTACCATCAATATATATTTCTCCTGCAGGAACTTTACCTTGAGCTACTCTTGCTGATTTATCAGTTAAGCATAATACATCTCCACATTCCATAATTATATTATTTTCAGGCTTAACTCCACATTCAATCGCAAGTTCAGTTGAAACTTTCTGCATTCTATATTCTCCATGAACTGGAACGAAGTATTTAGGACGCACAAGATTTTGCATCAATCTTAAATCTCCTTGTGAAGCATGTCCAGATGCGTGAGTATCATTTAATGGTGAATTTGTAATTACATTACATCCATTTTTGAATAATTGGTTAATAGTTTTATTAACTCCCTCTTGATTTCCAGGAATAGGAGAAGAAGAGAATATAATAGTATCCCCTGGAATTAATTTAATTGTTCTATGTGAACCATTTGCGATTCTAGATAATGCCGCAAGAGGTTCTCCTTGTGATCCTGTTACAAGTAATGTTAATTCTTTTGCAGGGATTCCATTAAGCTCTGATGCGTCAACAATAGTTCCTTGTTTAGCTTTAATATAGCCAATCTTTTGACCTACTTCAATAGTTTTTTCCATTGAACGACCAAATACACAAACTTTACGTCCATTTTCCTCAGATGCAGATATTATTTGTTGAACACGATACATATTAGATGCGAATGTCGCAACTATTACACGGGTATCAATATGTGCAAATAATTCTCTTAAAGATTGTTCTACAACTTTTTCAGATTTAGTATAACCTTCAACAGTTGCGTTAGTAGAGTCTGCCATCATACATAAGCATCCTTTTCTACCTAAATCTGCAAGCTTATCAAATTCAGCTCCAGGTCCTACTGGTGTAAAATCAAACTTGAAATCTCCAGTATGGAATATAGTTCCATATTTAGTATGGAATACAAATCCATATGAATCTGGAATTGAGTGATTAAGTCTTATTGTTGTAATAGTACAATCAATGAACTTATAAATAGAATGTTCATTAAATTCAATAATCTCTGGTATCTTAATATCTTTGTAGTCAGCAAGTTTATTAAGAATTAAATCAATCGCTATACCTGCAGCATAAATCTTAGGTATTTTTACTTGCATTAAAAGAAATGGAATACCTCCAATATGATCCTCATGTCCGTGGGTAATAAATAAGCCCACAATTTTTTCTTGATTGTTTTTTAAATAAGTAAAGTCAGGAATTACGTAGTCAACACCAAGCAAATGCTCATCAGGGAAAAGGATTCCAGCATCAACAACGAATATTTGGTCATGAATTTCAAAGCAGTAGCAATTCATACCAACCTTTCCTAGACCTCCTAGAGAGTAAAACCCAATCTCGTCTTTACCCTTTATTCTAGCACTAGTCATTATATTCCTCCAATTAATTTGGTTTGTAAAAAAATAGTTTTTTATACTAGTCAATTATACTATAATTTTTTTATAATTACTACTACAATAGTAAAAATATTTTATTATGTTAATTGAAATTTTAAATTATAATTACTCTCTTTATTGTATATGTATAATAAGTGAATATAATGTTAAAACTAATTAAAAATAATAGAATGTAATTTAATCCTAAAGCCTTGACAAAGCCCATTATTATTATTATTATGGTAGGTGA
>CAZJAM010000040.1:0-2473 GCA_964544095.1 uncultured Anaeroplasmataceae bacterium
TCCTACATTTGATGTAGATGTGACAGTTGTAGATAATGTATAAATATCGCTAACATTATCACCACTTACTATATCATTACATACTGCAGTTAAATCTACTATAGTATCACCATATATAGATTCTTTATTATCGATTGTAACAGTAATAGATTTTGGTGAAATTACAAATTCTACTTCTTTTGTGAATTCTTCATAATTTTCGTCCCCTGCAATAACTGTTTTTAAAATATATGTTCCAGCATTTGTAGGTACCACATCAGTGTATGTGTCATCACCATCCCCTTTTACTTTATATGTAAATACAGGTGTAGATGTGCATTCATTATTTGTAACACTTGGGTCATTAGAAGTATCTCCATATGTCCAACCATCAATTGTAACATCTGCGTTATTTAACTTCTTAGTAATAGTCCATGTAAGTGTTCTAGTACCACTATATTCTCCAATACCATTAACAATTATTGAGTAAGTATCTACATTTTTAGCTGTAGTAACACTTGTTGAATCTATTAGATAGTCAACACCTAGAGTAAGTGTCTTTTTATTATATGCGTCATATACAGATAATGTTGGTGTTTTATCTTGACCATCATATTCATAAGAAGTTGGTGAAAGTGTTGTTTCAATATAATTATTTTCTGCATCAAATGTCTTTGTATCAATAACTGTAATATATAAAATCTTATCAACTGCACTATCAACTGCACCATGACAATAACATTCATCAGATGTAACAGTATAATTTATTACAGCACTTCCATACGCAAGACAATTTATCTTTCTACTCTTTAAAGATACTACTCCAACTCCCTCTGCAATAGACATAGATGTTATTTTTAAACATTTATTGGCGTGAAGTAAACCAAAGTCAGTTAATATTGAATCATATGTCTTATATTCACCTTTTAATAATTTTAACTTTGTAGAATTAGGTATAGTTTCTGTTAAAGAAGCTGTATTTAGGGTATTAGTTGCAGATCCTATTAATTTTAATCCACTAGATTGTAATTGATATACATCAAGTGAAATTATTGTATTTTCTGGTATATTATCATAAGACATTGTCGCAATAAAGTTTGTTGTATAATACTTTTGGTCTTTATTGAAACTTGTTCCCTTAAATTGGGATATTGTATCAGCTGAAGAATAGATTCTATAATCAAGATTATCTCCAACCTTCCAAACATAGAATAATGTGCCAGTATAACCTTCTACAACACCTTCTAATAATTCTCCTACATGTAATACTTCTTCCTCATCGCTACCTTTTTTAGCATAATTTACTATTTTTACATTAACAGTTGAATTATTACTATTTGATTCGGCAACCATTATGCTTGCCTCAGCAGTTGAAGAATTTATTAAAGAATTAAATTCTTCTAAAGTCAAGCTCATAATATTTGAGAAATTAGTAATATCATAAGTTAAGTTTGTAGCGGAACTTATATTTTTTAATACTGTTGTGCCACTTGCGTTAGTTGTAAGTGTTGCCCATCCATCTGGAATTACAAGTTCTACTTTTGATGCCCCACTAAACTTAGTAGTATCTATTGGGCTTATATCCTCAGGAATTGTAACCTTAACACTTGTAAGACCTGCAAATGCGTCATCTGCAATTATAACTAAATTTTCATGTAGTGTTATATCACCATTTGCCTTAATTAAGGCATAATATGGATTTGTAGATGTTCCAATATAAAGACCATTTTCATATTCTGTATATGTTAATGATGTAAGTCCGTCAAATACGCCTGCTAAAATCTCTTTACAATTTTCATTGATTGTAAATGTAGTTAATGTTTTATCAGTTATTTCTTTTAAAGTGTAATATTTATTACTTCCTTTACGAGTGTAGACAACACTTGAAGTTTCTTCTTTATATACATCAAGTGATGTATCAGTTGGATCATATACACTTACAGTATGTCCTGAAGATGTTAATGCTTGAGATATAGTATCATAATCTGTCATACTTTCTTTTAAATAGACCTTAAAAGTGTATGTTCCTCCCAAACCATTAGCATATCCACTAAGTGAATCTACATCAAATACATATGTGGCCTTTGCTTTATACGAATCAAATGCATATGGTTTTAAAGTAAGTGATTCTGCTTTAATTTTTATGGAGTTAACTTTGGCCGATTTGAAACATGAATTACCAATTGTAATATTTTTACCAGTAATATCTACATATTTTAAATTAGCTAAATCACTAAAAGCATAATTTCCAAATGTGAAATCATCTGCAAGAGAATCTACTACGAATGTATTTAAAGCACTACAACAGTAAAATATACTTCCACTTGTACTACTAGAACTTGCCATTGTATCCAAGCGATTAAAATGAACAAAGTTTAATTTTTGGCTTACTCCAAACGCATAGCCTTGTAAATTAACATTAGTTCCATTTACGTCTAACGTTTTTAAATATGATCTTTCAAACGAATTAGATGCAAATGTAATCTTTTCTCCT
>CAZJAM010000040.1:2483-14108 GCA_964544095.1 uncultured Anaeroplasmataceae bacterium
ATTCATTTCAAATCCAGTAGATTTATTTCCTGCTTCATAAAATGAATATTTAGTAAATGTGAAATCACTTGCTAATTCATCAACTATAAATGTAGAAATTGGGCATGAACAAAATATTGCTGATCCAACAGATGTTGATGCTTGAAGACTGTCTAGATGACTAAAATAAACATTTGTCAAACTTGTACAACAGTAAAATACTCCTACTTTTAAATTAACCTGATCCGCATAAACACTTACACTTTTTATTTTTGATTGTTCAAACGAACTAGTACCAAATGTAATTGTCTTTCCTACTATTTCTAAATCAAATCCTGAGGAACTTTTACTTCCAGCTTGATAGAATGCATAATTTCCAAATGTGAAATCATCAGCCAAACCATCTATTGTAAGTGATGACAATGCATAGCATGATGTAAATGCTCCATTATTACTATTACTTGCACTAGCTATAATATCAAGATGTTTTATATATATAGAATTCAATTTTTCACAATCATAAAATGTCGCTGTAGCAATTGAAGTATAATCAGAGTTAAAATAAATTTCCTTTACAGAACTTCTTTGTATTGAATATGCTTCGGTAATTATTCTACTAGCATCTATTGTAATGTTAGACATTTTAGAAAAATCAAGTGCATTTTTACCTATAGTAATTTCATTACCATTTATATAAAAATCGCATCCACTTGAACTACCTGCTTCATAAAACGCATAATTACCAATTCTAAAAGTATTACCTTCTCCTGTAATACAATTATATGTGCCACCTTTTCCAGCAAAATCAATTTTTACTGAAGTTAAACTTGAACAACATCCAAATACAGCGGCTGCAGTAGAACTAACATCTGCAATAGAATCTAAATGACTAAAATAAACATCTGTTAAACTTGTACAGCAATAAAAGGCTCCACTATTTATAATAGCATGATCAGAATCTACGCTCAAACTCTTTATTTTTGATTGTTCAAATGAACTAGCATCAAAGGTTACTGTACCTCCATTTATTTTTAAATCAAATCCGGTTGTACCTTTACTTCCAGCTTGATAAAATGCATATTTCCCAAATGTAAAATCATTAGCTAAACAATCTATTGTAAGTGATGATAATGCATAACATGAAGTGAAAACTCCAGTAGTACTACTTCCACCCTCTAAAACATCAAGATGGCTTATATATACTGTTTTTAATTGTTCGCAGTCATAGAATGTAGCCTTTGCTAATGATGTGTATTCAGAATTAACAATAAACTCTTCTATCTTACTTACTTCAAAAGCATTTTGAGTAGTAGTTACAGAAGTCGCATCTATTGTTAAATTACTAACATAAGCATTTTCAAATGAGTTAGCTGCAAATGTAATCTTATTTCCTGTTAATTTCAAATCAAATCCTGTTGTTGTATTACCAGCTTCATAAAAAGAATATTTACCAAATGTGAAATCATCAGCAAGGTTATCAATGACAACACTTGTCAAAGGACATGAACAAAATATAGAATCAGCAGTAGAACTTCCACCACCCAAACTATCCAAATGACTAAAATAAACATTTGTTAAACTTGTACAGCAATAAAATGATCCGGCATTTATATTAACAGTTTCTGCATTAACTTTTAAACTTTTTATTTTAGATTGTTCAAAAGAATTTTGAGCAAATGTAATTTTGCTTCCACTCAATTCTAAATCAAATCCTGTTGAACTATTTTTTCCTGCTTGATAAAATGCGTATGCACCTATTGTAAAATTATCAGCAAGTCCATCTATTTTAAAGCTAGATAAAGCATTGCATTCACAAAATGCTCCTGTTTGTGAACTAGCATCGCCTGCTAAAACATCCAAATGTTTTATATATACGGTTTTAAGTTTTTCACAAGTCCAAAAAGCATTTGCTGAAATTGAAGTATAATCAGAATCTATATATACTCCCTCTAAATTTAAGCAATCATACATATTTGCTGAAATTTGTACTTTATTAGCAGTAATTACAATATTTTTTATTGAATCTAAATAATCATATAGATTATCCATATAATTAGAATTTATAGTAGCTTGTGTTGTGTATAAAGTACCATTTTCAGTAAGTCTCCAATTAGTTCCAGTTTGTGTGTCAGCTGAATCATCTGTAAATGTATAACCACTACTTGTAGTATCATTATTTGTAGACTCAGACGCATTTACACTCTTGTAAGAATTACTAAACAACAAAATTGCAAGGATTCCTATAGATGCTATTACCATTACTTTCTTTAATATTTTTTTAATCATAATTATTACCTCCCCTGTTTTCAAGAAAAAACACATCAAAAAAATCGTCTAATATTTTTTCTGTATAATTTTTCTGAAAACGCGTTCTAGTTATATACATAACTCTTTTCTTTATTTTACTACTAACGTTTTATATAATCAAATTAAATGCACAACAAAAGAGGGATGCTTGTAGCAACCCCCTCATATATATTAATTATGTTTTATAAGACATACTAATAGATCATAACAACACATTCTTTTGGCATCTTGTTTGTTTGAACATTGCATAACACTAAAACTAAAATCAAATTCATCAACTGTAAGATCACATTCCCATACAGGGTTTCCATTATCATCATAATCTTCAATAAATTCATATTTTGGTTTTGAAACCAGTCCCTTTTGAACAAGTTCGTTTATTTGAAGTAATGCCCTTGATTCATCTGGCATTCCTACTGCCTCTATATATTTATTTTTAATTCTTTCAGTTCTTTTTATATCATAATAGCAATTTTTACAAGCTTCCATTCGAGCTATACTTTCACTCTTACCAAATCCTTGAGCATAGAACATACTACCTTCTATTTTTGCAGTGCACATGTAATGTGTATCATCGAATGTTTTACTATACCAATATTTAGGAAGGCCATATCCATTCTTTTGAGACCATTCTTGAAGAAGCCCTACATAGTTAGTATTACCTATATCATAACTAGGTGACATTTTAGCAAAATCAAGCATATTTAATACAACTTTCGATATTTGATCAACATCCCAATTACAATCAAGTGTTACAGCTCCAAGAATTGCTTCAAATAAATCTTCTTTAACTGAAGGCTCTTCTTTAATGTTTTGCTTAATATCTCCTTGTCCCATTACTAAACCATAGTGAAATCCTAGTTTATCCATAACTTTTGATAAAGATTTTTTTTCTACGATTTCTTTCTTCATTTCTGTGAAATCACCTTCATCAAGTTTTGTCTTAAAAAATTTTGGTACTCCATCAGATATAATTTCACCATATTCATCCATCATAATTTTAATTACTGCAAGATCTAACGCTTTGTCACCAATGAATTCTAATATTTCATTGTTTTCTCCACCGTTTTCTATAGAATAACTTTTTCTTATGAATGCTTGTTTAAGTAAATCTTCATTATTGAACTCATATCCTATAATTTTTTCTATTTTTTTTGTTTCTGTTTCTATTGCCATAAATAAAAAATCCTCCTTTAGCAATCATGCATAAAAGAGAACGAAATAGACTAATCTTAGTCCTAATAATTTATTTTATAATTTAGATCAAATTAGTCAAAATATATAAATATGAACTATATTTATTTTTGATATATCACTTTCATAATATAAGAAAAATAAGTGAATTTCATAATTACAACTTTAAAGTAATTAACCTATCCGTTATCTTTAATGCTTAGGTAATTTATCATATACTAAAACTTATGTCAATACTTTTTTCTAAATTTTTCAATTTTTATCATTTAAGCATATTAAAAAAAGCCCAAACGGGCTTATTTTATTCTTGAGCTAGTATTGTAACATTACAAGTTTTAGGAAGTTTTTTTAATTCTTCTACTAAAGCTTCAACTGATGTTTCTAGTTTTAATGTATCAATCATAATTGTAATATAAGCATACCTGGTTACAGGAGTATCCTGGTTTATAGTTATTATATTACAGTTATGCTCTGCAATTTTTGATAATACACTTGAAAGTGCACCATATTCATTATCTACCTGGACTAGGAAAATGGCTCTTTTTCCCATTCTCTTAGGTGGTCTCATTACATGGTCCGCATATTTATAGTATGTACTTCTTGAAATACCTACTATCTTACAAGCCTCTGATACTGAAAGATTTTTCTCTTCTATAAGCTCTTTTGTTTTATAGGCTTGAGCAAATGCTTCTGGTAATGCGTCCATATGGACTAGAAGTGTTTCTTTCATTAGTCAACTAGGTTAGTATATATAACCTTGATTGCCTTCTCAAAGTCTTTATTATCTACACCAATAATTATATTGAATTCGTGTGAACCTTGGGCAATAACCTTAACTGATATTCCGTTGTCTCCAAGTACTGCGAATACCTTACCACTAAATCCTGGCTTATATGCCATATTTTTACCAACTATGGCAACAAGCGCAATATTGTTTTCAGTATCAACTGATACAATATCTTCTACCTCATTTAAGGCTTCCATAACTTTATAACGTATTTTTTCAAGGGATGCAGTTTCAACAACAAATGAGAATGCATCTACTCCTGTTGGTACAAGTTCTATGTTAAGATTAAATTTCTTAAAAATATTAAATATTTGAGATAATACATCAATCTTTTTAGCAAATCTTTTCTTAATTACCATAATTGATGTAAAATCTTTCTTACCTGCAAGACCTGTAATAGCTGTATCTTTTTGGTATTCAGTTGCAGATATAATAGTTCCTTCATCCATAGGAGCATTTGTGTTTCTTATATTAATAGGGATATTTGAATCCTCAATTGGGAATATAGCGTCTTGGTGAAGTACTGAAGCTCCCATATATGAAAGCTCACGAAGCTCTTCATATGTAATCTTCTTAATCTTACGAGGATTTTCAACAATTCTTGGGTCAGCCATTAATATTCCTGATACATCAGTCCAGTTCTCATAAATTGAAGCTTCAATAGCACGTGCTACAATTGAACCAGATACATCAGATCCACCTCTACTAAATAAATGAATCTCACCTGTTTCATATGATCCATAGAATCCTGGCATTACAAATAAATCATTACCAGCTGCATCCTTAATTAATTTTGTTGTAGTATCATAATCAACTGAACCATCAAAATTAAAGCGAATAACATCAGCTGCATCAATAAACTTACATCCAATATAATTTGCCATAAGTTTAGCTGCAAGATATTCTCCACGAGATACTAGATAATCTTGATTTAAAGATTTCATATTTTTCTCTATTGTATCAAACTCAAGATCAAGATCTATAGATAGACCTAAATCATTCTTAACTGCTAAATATCTTTCTTTAATTTCATTAAATATTGTCTCGTAATTTACCTTATACTTAATATGTGCAGAAAGTAAGTATAACAAATCTGTAATCTTATTATCTGTTGATTTAGATTTACCAATTGCAGAAACTACAACTGCTCTTCTTTCAGGATTTGAAATTACTATATCTCTTACTTTCTTAAATTGTGTGGCATTTGCCATTGAACTTCCACCAAATTTACATACTATACTCATAATCTTATTATCTCCTATTCTATAATGGCACCATTGCTTCCAACTGAAAGCTTATATACCTTAAAATCACTAAATTTATCAAATTTATTTCCAATATCATCTAAAGATATAACAAGTAATGTAGGACCTGAACCTGAAATCGCAAACGCATATCCATTATCATGTGCTACCTTCTTTATATCCTCTGAATCCTTTATTAAAGGCATTCTATAAGGTTCATGTGCCTTATCATCTAATAATTCCTTAATAAGCGCTAAATCGCCTTTTCCAAAGGCATATGGAATATTTGCGATTCTTGCGGCATTATGTGTTATATCAGCATATGGTAAAACCTTAGGTAATGCTCCTCTTGACTTTGATGTTTGAAGCTCAAATGATGGAACAAGCAAATTAAATTTAATATTAGTTGCCACATCATATTTAATATGCTTATAAGTATTACCTACCTTATATGATGCGGTAAGTCCACCAAACATTGCAGGGGCAATGTTATCTGGATGTCCTTCAATAGATGTCGCTATTTGGAAGCATTCATCATATGATACCTTATTTTTAAGGTAAGTTTTTGCGGCAAGCACTCCTGCAACTATACATGTAGCACTTGAACCAAGACCACGTGATGCTGGTACTTCTTGGTCAAGCATATAAATTTTTACAGGATATGCCTTCATATTTAAATAATCAAAGACCTTTTTGTATGAAGAACATACAAGATTATAATTTGGATTTGAATATCTTTCTGGAAAATCAATCATTTCATAATGGTCAGAACGTTCAAAACCAAATTCATTATACATCTTAAATGCTACGCCTAAAACATCAAAACCTGGTCCTAAGTTTGCAGATGTAGCAGGAACCTTAATTTTAATCATCAAGCTCACCTACAACATTCTTTAAGTTATTATAAGTTTCTTCTAAATCCCATACAGTTCTAAGCTTATCTGATTTAATTGTATTAAGCTTTAGAATTCTTGGGTCTGCCTCAACACCAGTTAGTTTTGCGATAGCCTTAATATTTTCAAATTCATTAGCATTTGGCTTAATATTTAAAGCTTTACAAATAGTATCAGAGAACTTATAAGGATTTGCAGTAGATAATACTACAGTATACGCTGAATCATTTGTTTCTTCTTGATACTTCTTCATACAACCATAAGCAACTGCAGTATGAGGATCCATTAAATGACCAGTTTCCTTATATAAATCTCCAATAAGCTTTACTGTCTCTTTTTCATCACAAGATGATGCAGCAAAACTCTTAAGATCAGATAAATATTTATCATCAAGTGCATACTTCTTATTTACTGATAAATCGTTCATTAACTTTTCAACATACAAGCTATCCTTTGTAATCATAAATAATAGACGCTCAAGATTTGAAGATACTAAAATATCCATTGATGGTGAGTTTGTAGTATAGAACTCACGGTTAGCATCATATACTCCAGTATTAAAGAAATCTGTTAATACTCTATTCTTATTTGATGCGCAAATAAGCTTACCAACAGGAAGTCCTAATATTTTAGCGATATATCCAGCTAAAATATCTCCGAAATTTCCTGTAGGAACACAGAAGTTAACCAAATCTCCAAACTTAATCTTATTATTATTTACAAGTTCATTATAAGAATAGAAATAATAAATGATTTGAGGAGCAAGTCTTCCTATATTAATTGAATTAGCACTTGAAAGGTCAAGAGTATGGAATTTCTCATTGTTAAAGAATTTCTTAACAGTTCTTTGACAATCATCAAAATTACCATTTACCGCAAAGCTCTTAGAGTTGTCTCCGTTAAATGATAACATTTGTTTTTCTTGGAATTGAGAAACTCTCTTATTTGGATATAATACATAAATATTAGTATTCTTTATTTTTGTAAATCCATTTAACGCAGCACTACCTGTATCTCCTGATGTAGCAGTAAGTACAACAGTCTTTTTAGTAACATTTAAATACTTCTTAGATAACTCTACTAAAGAAGGTAATAATGTAAGTGCCATATCCTTAAATGCGAATGTTGGACCATTAAATAAATTTAGGAATGAATATCCATTATAATTTACAACTGATACAGCTCCCTTAGGGAAGTTTTCTTTAGAATATGCATGATCTACTGCAGCACTTATATCTTCATATTTAAAATCATCAAATAGAAATGATAAAATCTTTTTAGCTAAATCATTATAAGATAACTTTAAAAATGATTCATCATATCCAATAGGTTTAATAGTATCAAAGACAAATAATCCACCTTTATCACTTAAACCTTTTAAAATAGCCTCTGCGCTATTTACTTTTTCTTTTCCTCTTGTACTAATTAACATATTATCCACCTCATATAAGTTTAATTATACTTGTATCAAAAATTTATACAAGTGTTTTCGTAAAAAACACATTAATATTTTTTATTGAAAGTGTTTTCATAAGATATAAAGAAAAAAGCTTTGTATAAAACAAAGCCCTTTAAAATTAATTATTATTATCCATAGAATTTTCAGAAAGTAATCCAAGTATACCACCAATAAGATATAGTAATGATGAACCAATTATACCAATTACTATCATAACAACATGTGGTGCATATTGTTTTCTTTCATCATTTACTGCTTTCTTAGCTTTAAGCCCTGCTGCTAAAACAGCTGCTTGAATAACTGCGAATACTATAAATACAATTCTCATAGCAGTAATATATTCATTTAATGTCATTGTGCCATCATAATTAGATGGTAATTCATCTATTACTCCTACACAACACGCAACTAATATGAATATTATTAAAGCAATTATATTAAAAACATTTCCAATTGTATATAAAACACTTGACGCTTTTTTCATTTTTTTTATCTCCTTTTTTATGCGTATATTTTACTACTATAGATATTTGATGTCAAATATTTAAATATATTTTCCAATCTTAAGACAAATATGATTACTTTTAGAGGTTCCTAATTGTTCTAACATTTTAAATCTACCCTTACCTCTTACACTTACAATATCACCATTCTTTAATTCATGGTTGTTATTTTTTATTAATGTTTGATTTACTTTAACCTTCTCTTTTTCAATAAGTTCTTGTGAGATAGATCTTGATATGTTATATACACCAGAAATTATACAATCAAGTCTTAAAGAAGATACAAATATTTTATCTTCTTCTAAAGTTATTATATTTTCTATTGTGCCATCATATTCAATAACCTCAACAGGATTATGTGATATTATTCTAAGATTATTTATTATATAATCTTTGTTTTCACTTGATGCCATGATAAAACAATCATTATTATTAAATAAAATATCACCAAATACTTCTCTTTTAATTCCTAAATCCATTAGTACTGCTAGTACTTTTCTATGGTTTAAGCTTAAGAATTTCTTATTATAATTAAGCTTTAATTTAGTAATCTTAAAATCAGGATAATCTATTTCAAATGGTGATATAATGCATTTCTTATATTCTGAATCATTATATCCTCCATCAAAATACAGATAACAATCCTTACCTATAATATATTTAATAATTTCTTGTTTTCTTAAATCTAAAAATTTAAGTGTTGTTATCTTATAATTATCTATTGCGTTATTCTTTATTGAATAAATTCGCTTAAAAAACATTTCCTCTTCATCGTTTAGTGGTTGCATATTATACCTCATGATTAACTTTTTTAATATATAACATAAAATATAACACAATAGATGTAATAAACGCAACTATCTCTGTTATAGGGAATGATAACCATACTCCAATTTCTTTTAAATAATATGATAATAATAGAGCTGGAAGGATTATAAATAAATATCTTATTATAGATATTATAAGGGAAGGTAAGCCTTTAGATAAGGCTTCAAACACTCCACTTATAATATATGGGAATGTAGATACTACAAAGCCTAAAGATATTATTCTTAAGGCTTTTGCGCCATTATTTATAGTATCTTCATTGCTTGAAAATATAGAAATCAATTTATCTGGAATAATTAAGAATAATATAGTTCCTATTATCATTACTATAATTCCTATTATTAATGAATATAAAACTATTTTACTTACTCTTTTATAAAGTCCTGCACCTTCGTTATAGCTTATAAGTGGTCTTATACCTTGTACCATACCACTTAATATAAAATAAAGGAATGTTTGTAGTTTATAATATACTCCAAGTATTAAAACATATGATGAATCATATTGTGATAATATAGCGTTTAACGCTATTATCATAAATGAAGGTAGGGCTAAATTAAGGGAAGAGGAAATACCTACAGTATATAGCTTTTTTATAACTATTTTATCACCTTTAACTTTAAAGTTAAGTTTTACATCAAGATCACTTTTTAATAACACTATAATATAGGCAATAAGTCCTGCGACAAGTGATATTCCTGTTGCGATTGCGGCACCTTTAACTCCCATATCAAAAGTAAATATAAATAGGGGATCTAAGACAATATTTACTATAGCACCTACTACCATCGCCAACATTGTTCTTATCATCTTACCTTGGGATTGTAATATTTTCTCTATTGCCATAGATATTGTAATACATGGTGAAAATAGAGCTACTATATAAAAGTATTCTAGTCCATATTTTATTATATCTTCATCATTTGTAAAAAGTTTAAGAAATGGTTTCGCAACTATTAGTGAAAATATTGCGATAATAATACCATGTATAAGCGCAACTACTACTCCTTTTGTTGCGCTATATTCTGCGTTATTTTTATTACCTGATCCCATATAAAATCCAGTAAGAGATGCGATAGCTACTCCAAATCCAATACCAAATGCATTTGGTAGGTATTGGATAGGATATATTAAAGATATCGCAGTCATTGCACTCTCTGATACCTTAGATACAAAAAAACTGTCTACTATATTATAAAGACTATTTATTATCATAGAGATTATAATAGGTAAAGACATTTTTAGTATTAAAGGTAATATGTTTTGTTCTTTCATATATGTTTTTTCCATAATAATTTTCTCCTTTTGTTGTGGCGAAAAGTTATTAATGAAAAATCCACATCTAATTTTCTATGGAGTATTTTAACATAAATTATATTAGATAACAAGTAATATAGAATTTTAAGATATAGTAATTGGGAGCTTAGTCACAAACCTATAACTAAGCTCCCAAAGTTATCACTCAATTGCATATTACATATCACATTTTACACCTTGTCTTTTCATTTCTTTTTCAACCATATCAGGTGTAATTGGTTCATTTGTATCTAATGCAATTCTTATAAGATTTTTGTAAACAGGATGTTCATAACTCAGCATCATATATAATGGTAGCAATTCTCCAAATCTTTTTGTATAATTTTTTCCATAAGTCTTTACTATGTTTTCAAACATTTTAACTGTTTTTGGAAAATAACTATTAATAGTTTTGACTTGAAACAACTTAGCATTGCATTCAATTGCAAGTTGTTCATCTCGCCATATAATAATATTTGTCTCAATAATTTTACTATCTGTATTTAATAAAGAATCTATAAAGATACAATACAATAGCATTCATCTATGCCACCATTGGTGACCCAATTGCATAAAGAACCTATAAAGGCATAATACAATAGCGACTATTATAAGAATAGAGTAAATAATTGCTATTACTATTGTTTTAGCATTTTCTTTTTTAATATCTTTTTTCCTTATTTCTTCGTCTTTTTTTCTTGTTTCTTCATCAATTTCTTTCATTAATTTATCACCTTTTATTCAAAAATCTTTTATTTTTAAAGAACTATTGTTAAAAAATTAATTTTATAAGTAATTCATAATTTTAAAAATCCACTTTATTTAACTTCTAATATTGAGTTCACTAATAGATTGAAATAACATAACTAGCAAACTTATACTAGTGTAATACTAATCTTCTATTGGTTCACTAATAGATTGAAATAACATAACTAGCAAACTGTGTCTTGGATTTTAAATTAATATTAAAAGTTCACTAATAGATTGAAATAACATAACTAGCAAACCAATCCACGATACACCACTCGCGTCGCTTAGTTCACTAATAGATTGAAATAACATAACTAGCAAACTATATCACAAGTGAGGGCTATGTTGATGATGTTCACTAATAGATTGAAATAACATAACTAGC
>CAZJAM010000041.1:0-12223 GCA_964544095.1 uncultured Anaeroplasmataceae bacterium
TTAACCTTTTTATTTCTAATTCGACTAATTTTATCTACTTTTCAAAGATCTTTCTTGAGAAACTTTAGGTCTCTCAAAACTGAATATGATACATACTAAACTTATTATCTTGTGGTTATGTTCAACTGTCTGTTGAACGGTTCTCCTTAGAAAGGAGGTGATCCATCCCCACGTTCTCGTAGGGATACCTTGTTACGACTTAACCCCAATCATCTGTCCTACCTTAGACGGCTCCTCCCTTGCGGTTAGGCCACCGGCTTTGGGTATTACAAACTCTCATGGTTTGACGGGCGGTGTGTACAAAGCCCGAGAACGTATTCACCGCGGCACTCTGCTCCGCGATTACTAGCGATTCCAACTTCATGAAGTCGAGTTGCAGACTTCAATCCGAACTGAGACTACTTTTATGAGGTTCGCTTTCATTCACATGTTCGCTTCTCTTTGTAGTAGCCATTGTAGCACGTTTGTAGCCCAGGTCATAAGGGGCATGATGATTTGACGTCATCCCCACCTTCCTCCAGTTTATCACTGGCAGTCTCGCTAGAGTCCCCAACTTAATGATGGTAACTAGCAATAAGGGTTGCGCTCGTTGCAGGACTTAACCTAACATCTCACGACACGAGCTGACGACAACCATGCACCACCTGTCTCTCTGTTAACCTCCACTATATCTCTATAGCTTCGCAGAGGATGTCAAGACCTGGTAAGGTTTCTCGCGTATCGTCGAATTAAACAACATGCTCCACCGCTTGTGCGGGCTCCCGTCAATTCCTTTAAGTTTCATACTTGCGTACGTACTACTCAGGCGGAGTACTTAATGCGTTAACTTCAGCGCTACCTTGCGGTAACACTTAGTACTCATCGTTTACAGCGTGGACTACCAGGGTATCTAATCCTGTTTGCTCCCCACGCTTTCGTGCCTCAGTGTCAGTTACAGTCCAGAAAGCCGCCTTCGCCACTGGTGTTCCTCCTAATATCTACGCATTTCACCGCTACACTAGGAATTCCGCTTTCCTCTCCCATACTCAAGTTAAACAGTTTTAGTGCAGTTCCTAGGTTAAGCCCAGGGATTTCACAACTAACTTGCTAAACCGTCTACGCGCCCTTTACACCCAATAAATCCGGATAACGCTCGCTCCCTACGTATTACCGCGGCTGCTGGCACGTAGTTAGCCGGAGCTTATTCATTAGGTACCGTCAATTTGTTTTTTCGTCCCTAATAAAAGAACTTTACATACCGAAATACTTCTTCATTCACGCGGCATTGCTCGGTCAGGCTTCCGCCCATTGCCGAAAATTCCCTACTGCTGCCTCCCGTAGGAGTCTGGGCCGTGTCTCAGTCCCAATGTGGTCGTTCGTCCTCTCAGACCGACTACGCATCATAGCTATGGTGAGCCGTTACCTCACCATCTGGCTAATGCGCCACAGGCCCCTCCTTAAGTAGATTGCTCTTTTAAACATCTAAGCATGTGCTTTATGATGTCCTATCCAGTTTTATCTTCCATTTCTAGAAGCTATCCTCGTCTTAAGGACAGGTTACCTATGTATTACTCACCCGTTCGCCGCTGGAGTGCAAGCACTCCCGCTCGACTTGCATGTATTAGGCACGCCGCCAGCGTTCATCCTGAGCCAGGATCAAACTCTTCATAATAATTTGTTTGTCAGTTCACCTAAGAACTGTTTTTCCTTTTTGCTCAATTTCTTTTTAAGAATTGATTATCATTTCTTTAAATTCGATAATTCGCTTGGTTTGTATCATTATTCAGTTTTCAAAGACCTATTTTTGGTGTGCGTTATTTTTTTCACGCTCACTCATTATATTAAAATTGGCAATAATTGTCAACTGTAATATTTTAATAAGTGGTGGTCAGGGCTGGTTTCGAACCAGCGAACCCTAAGGAGCAGATTTACAGTCTGCCGCGTTTAGCCTCTTCGCTACCTGACCATTTATTATGCGCACTATTTTCGCAGTGCTTTTTTATTATATTACACAAAATCAATTTATGCAAGTACTTTTTTAAAAAAAGTTTTCAGCAAACAAAAAAGCCTATTTTAAGGCTTCATTGTTTATTTTTTTCACTTTTTTATCTAATTCATATTTAGCAAGCATAATAACTCTCTTGCAACCCATACATTCAAGTTTTATATCTGCACCTGTTCGTATAACTTTCCAATCATACGAACCACAAACATGAGGCTTTTTAGTAGTTAGTATATCATCAAGTTTATATATCATATAATATCCACCTACTTTAAAATCTTATCAATTATTCTTTGAATATCATCATTATTATTAAGAGTAATTGTAATTTTTCCGTCATTTACTTTCATCTTTGAACCTTTAAACTTCATTTTAAAGGCTCTTTCATATGTTTTATATTCTACTAGACGCTTACGAATCTTTCTTTTCATTTGATTCTTTTTAGGTTCAGATTTAACCATATCTTCGACTTCACGTACTGATAAGCCTTTTTCTACAATATCTTTCGCAAGTATTATAATTTTATCTTTATCCTTAAGTTTAGATAAAGCTCTTGCGTGTCCCATTGATAATTTTTTCTTATCACATAATTTTAAAACATCTTCAGGTAAGTTTAATATACCTAAAACATTAGTAATGTAACTACGACTTTTTCCAACCTTTTTAGCAAGTTCAGTTTGATTATAACCAAGTTCCTTCATTAAAGCTTGATAACCATAAGCTTCTTCTGTTGGAGTTAGATCTTCACGTTGAAGGTTTTCAACTATAGCTAGTTCAACCATCTTACTTTTTTCATAATCACGTACAATCGCAGGAATTGTTTTAAGACCTGCACGAATTGATGCTCTAAAGCGTCTTTCACCTGATATGATTATATAATCATCGCCTACATGTTTTACAATAATCGGTTGAAATACTCCATGTTCCTTAATAGATTCTGAAAGTTCTTCTATTTTCTTATCTTCAAAAACATAACGTGGTTGATAAGGATTAGGTTTGATTTTATCTAAAGGAATCTCTATTACATTTTCTTTAGATACATCACCTGAATAATCATTTTCATCAAGCAAACTTTTTAATGAAACTCTTTTATTTTCCATTATATGAAATCAACTCCTTCGCAAGATCTCTATATCCCTTTGCTGCAATTGAGGATTTAGCATATACAGATACTGGTTTAGAATACATTGGAGCTTCAGAAGCCTTAACGTTTTTAACAATAATAGTATTAAAAACCTTTTTACCGAAACAATCTTTAATTTCTGTAACTATTTGCCAACATGATTTAACATTCTTTTCAAGCATAGTTAAAAGAACACCCTCAATTTCAAGTTTTCTATTATTAATTTTTTTCTTCTTTTGAACAACTTTAATAGTATTAAGTAATTGAGTAAGTCCATCCATCGCAAGGAATTGACATTGAACAGGGATTAATACTGAATCAGCTGCATAAAGTGCATTTAGAGTTATTACACCTAAAGAAGGTGGACAATCAAATATAATATAATCATAATAACGTCTTACCTGGTCTACTGCATTTGCAAGTAAAAATAGCTTATCAGGATTATCAGCAATCTCAAGCTCTAAATCTGATAAAGGTAGATTTGAACACACAACATCCATTGCAGAATATTGTGGTTTTACGACACAATCCATAATCTTCTTTTTTCCAAGAAGTACATCATGAATAGTAGACTTAATAAGTCTACGATTAATACCAAGGCTGCATGTAGCAGATGCTTGTGGATCTAAATCTATCAATAATGTTTTTTTCTTAAATTTAGCTAAGTAATCTGAAAGATTTACTGAGGTGGTAGTTTTTCCTACTCCACCTTTTTGATTACAAACTGCAATAACTCTACAACTCTGCTCCATCAACATATCTCCTTATCTATTTTAATGGTTTGCTTTTAATTTGTGCAAACTTTCGTGGGTATTTATTTGGTGTTGGTTTAATCTTCTTTATTAGTATAAGTTCACGTTCACCCATACCGTTTGGTAGTTCAAAGTCCATTCTATCAATAACCTTACCACCAAGCAACCCTATACCATTTAAAGCCTCATTAAGTTCTTCCTCGCCTTCCTTTGATTTCATAGCGACAAATAATCCTCCAACTTTAACAAATGGTATACAAAGTTCAATTAATATGTTTAAACGCGCAACAGCTCTAGCTGTAACAACATCAAATTTTTCTCTATTTTCTATAGCGTATTCCTCTGCACGACCATGAATAGGCTTCACATTTTTAAGTCCAAGCTTTTTAATAAGTTCCTCTAAAAACACAATACGCTTATTTAATGAATCTATAATAGTAACATCTAGCATATCATTAATTATAGCATTAGGTACTGATGGAAATCCAGCACCTGCTCCTACATCAAGTAATTTGATTTTGCCAGGATATAAGGCTTTGCTTAATATTAATGAATCATAAAAATGCTTAATCATTACCTCATCATGCTCGGTGATAGCTGTAAGGTTTACCTTCTCATTATATTCTACAAGAAACTTATAATATTCTTCGAATTTATTTAGTTGTGCATCTGATAAATTAATATCAAGATCTAAAACTTTATCTTTTAATTCCATAATGTAGTCCTTCTAAATAAACTATTAGTACTGCAATATCTGCTGGGTTAACACCCATAATACGTGATGCTTGTCCAATTGTCTTAGGCATAACTTTAATAAGTTTTTCCCTAGCTTCAGTCGCAAGATTTGAAACTTTATTATAATCAATATCTGCAGGAATAATTCTTTCATCAAGACTTTGCATCTTATCAGCTTGTGCTTTCGCTTTATTAATATATCCTTGATATTTAACAAGTATTTCTAACTCGACCATAATATCTTCTATATCATCAATTCCTTCAACTATATCTAATTGATTATTATTTTTCATCATCTCTAAAATGTTTGAAGCACTAATTTCTGGCCTCTTTAATAAATCATAATATAGAGTTGATTCAAGCATAGATGTTGAATTAATTGATTCTAGATATTTATTATTAATATCATTTTTCTTAAATCTATTCTTCTTTAATATTTCTGATACAAGCCCAACATTAGAAATTTTCTTATTTAATCTATCCATTTGTTCTTGTGATATAAGACCATATTCAAATCCATACTTTCTAAGTCTTGTATCAGCATTATCATGACGTAGGAGTAATCTGTACTCCGCACGTGATGTGAGAAGTCTATATGGCTCATCAGTACCTTTAGTTACAAGGTCATCTATTAAAACACCAATATATGCTTCATCACGTTTTAAAACAAGTGGTTTCATACCTCTTAATTTAGCTGTTGCGTTAATACCTGCCATAAGTCCTTGACATGCTGCTTCTTCATATCCAGAAGTACCATTTATTTGACCTGCAGTAAATAGTCCATCAATATATTTAGTCTCAAGTGATGGCCATAATTCAATTGGATTAATCGCATCATACTCAATTGCATATGCATATCTTGCGACCTTACAATTCTCAAGTCCTGGAAGTAATCTTATCATTTTATCCTGAATATCTATAGGCATAGATGTTGAAAATCCACCTATATAAGTTTCAGGAATATATAATCCTTCAGGTTCTAGGAATATTTGATGACGTTCTTTATCCGCAAAACGAACAACCTTTGTTTCAATAGATGGACAATATCTAGGTCCAATTCCTTTAATCACTCCACCATACATTGATGATTTTTCAAGGTTTTGATTAATAATATCATGAATTTCTTTATTAGTGTAAATTAAATTACAATTAACATTAACTTTCTCTATTTGATCATATCCTTTATCAAATGAGAACTTCCAAGGATATGTGTCCCCTGGCTCAATTTGTGATTTAGAAAAATCAATAGAAGAGGTAACAATTCTTGGCGGCGTACCAGTCTTCAATCTTTGTACTGTAAATCCAAGCTCTTCTAATTGCTTCGATATTCCGTATGTAGTAGGTTGATTATCTGGTCCTTCATATTTAAAATCAAATCCTCTTAAAGTTCTTGAATTTAAGTATGTACCAGTTGTAAGAATAACAGTTTTACCTTCTATTCTTTCACCACTAGTAAGAATTACTCCTCCTACTTTCTTATCATTAACTATAATACCATCAACTAAAGCTTCCTTTAAATCAAGGTTTTTAGTTTCCTTTAAATGCTTAAGCATATATTTAGGATATAGTGTTTTATCTGCTTGACAACGTAATGCACGAACAGCAGGTCCTTTTGAAGAATTAAGCATCTTCATTTGTATTTGGCACATATCTGCGTTCTTTCCCATATATCCACCAAGAGCATCTATTTCACGAACAACTATTCCCTTAGCAGGTCCTCCAATTGAAGGATTACATGGCATTGAACCAACTCTAGATAAAGCTCCTGTAACAAGCAATGTTTTCATTCCAATATTTGCAGCAGCAAGACAAGCCTCACATCCAGCATGTCCACCACCAACTACAATAACATCATACATATGTGTAACCTTACTTTCTATAACATTTCTATTTTATCATTATTATAAAATTTAGTAAAGAATTAAAAGGGCACCCTTATGGGTACCACATTTAATAATGTATTCTTTATTACTTAACCTCATAACCTGCAGCAGTAATACTTGCCTTAATCGCCTCAACATCTACCTTATCCTTATAAGAAATAGTTACATTCTTATCTTCTAGGGAAGCTACAGCTTTCTTAACACCTTCTACCTTTTTTGCTGCCTCTTCTACGTGCTTCTTACAATTCTTACACATCATTCCATCAACATTTATTACAATTTTTTCCATATTTTCATCTCCTTCCTTTTTATCTAAATATGATATATCATAATATAATTCATTCTTTTTATGTGAAGTCTTATCTAAATCAAATAAATTCAATCTTAACGCATTAAGCACAACAAACACGCTTGATAACGCCATTGCTAGTGCGCCATACCATGGTTTTAATTTATATAGTCCAACACCACTAAATACACCGGATGCAATAGGTATCATTATTATATTATAGAAAAACGCCCAGAATAAATTTTCTTTAATATTAAGCATAGTATGCCTTGACATACGTACTGCCTTTACAGCATCCATCAATGATGATTTAACCAATATAACAGAAGCAGCGTCAATTGCTACATCAGATCCTGCTCCAATCGCAATTCCAATATCTGATTTTGTAAGCGCTGGCGCATCATTAATTCCATCTCCTACCATCATTACCCTTCCATGACTCTTAAGTTCTTCTATTATAGAAAGTTTTTCCAAAGGAAGCACATCTGATACATAATGGTCTATACCTACCATAGATGATACAGCTTTAGCTACTTTTTCATTATCACCTGTAAGCATAATAGGTGTAAGCCCTAGTTCCTTAAATGCTTTAATAGCTTTAGCTGAATCTTTTTTAACCATGTCTCTTAAAGAAATTAGGCCAATCACTTTATTATCATATATAAATATAGTAGTTGTCATTCCTTTTCCTGATTCAGCATTTACCATATTTTTAATATAATCATTAATACTTATAATCTCTTCTGCTGCCTTTAAATTTAAGGCATATATTTTTTTACCATTAATTATTCCATTAATACCCTTCCCCGGCACATTTTCAAATGAAGAAACCATATATTTATCATCACATGAATCAGCTATAGCCTTCGCTAGTGGGTGAGCTGAATTTGCCTCAAGAGATGAGGCAAGATGTAATAATTCTTGTCTATCTATATATGATATTACATTCGCAATCTCAAATTTACCTTCTGTAATAGTACCTGTTTTATCAAGTACTACATAATTCATTTTAGATGTTTCTTCTAGTGCAGTCGCATTCTTAAATAGAATACCATTTCTTGCACTCTTACCATTTCCAACCATTATCGCAACAGGTGTCGCAAGACCTAGTGCACAAGGACAAGATATAACAAGTACTGCAATTGCGCGTTCAATTGAATAAGAGAGTAATGTTTCATTTTCTAGGTTGTTTTCAACAAAACTTCTACCAAATATAATCCAAGATAAAAACACAAGTGTTGCGATGCCCATTACAAGTGGTACAAATACACCCGCAACCTTATCTGCAATTCTTGCGATAGGTGCCTTAGATGCACTTGCGTCTTCAACCATTTTTATAATTTTCGCAAATGATGTATCCCCACCAACTACTTGCGCCTTACAAGTAATAGTACCATCAATATTAATAGTTGCGGTATATACTTTTGAATCTATTGTTTTATTAACTGGAACACTTTCCCCAGTTAACTCTGCTTCATTTATTGAAGAAGCACCATTTATAATAACACCATCAACTGGTATTGCCTCACCTGGTTTTACAATAAATATATCCCCTACCGCAACACTTGATATATCAACTACTACTTCCTTACCATCTTTTATAATAGTTGCCTTTTTAGGTGACATATTAATAAGAGATTTTAATGCTGATGTGGTTTTGCCTTTTGAATATGCTTCAAGAGTTTTACCAATTGAAATAAGAGTAGGTACCATACCTGCAGTTTCAAATGCTAAATTCATTGAATATTTCATAACCTTATAAGAATTTCCTATATCACTATAGTGCGCCATTATAAATAATATAATAGTTGAATAAACAAATGCTACCCCTGAGCCTAATGATACAAGTGTATCCATATTAGGGGCACCATGGATTAATCCTTTTAATCCATTTATAAAAAACTTTTTATTTATAACCATCATTACAAAAGATATAAGCATTAAAGTTATTCCAAAAACTAATAAATGATTACCAAAATATCCAATATTCCAGTCCATCATATGTCCCATTGATAAATAAAACAATGGGATTAATAGTATTATTGATGAAAATAACCCTATTAATTGTTTCCTAAATTCTAATCTTTCATCTATTATAATCGTCGAACTATTAGCATTTGCAAGTGATGACTTATATCCAGCCTTACTTACAGCTTTATTAATTTTATCCACAACCAAATGATTTGTATATTCTACTTCCATAGAATTTGTAAGTAGGTTAACTTGGCAATCAAGCACACCATCAACCGCTCTTACCGCCTTATCTACATGAGCTACACATGCAGCACAGCTCATTCCTTTTACATTGAATTTTTCTCTCATTATTGAAACCTCTTAAAAAGATCTACTACCTCATCAATAACTTCATAATTACCATTTTTAATATTATCTATAACACATGAATGCATATGATTCTCTAAAATAACATTAGCTAGTGATTTTACTGACTTATCAATAGCGGCAAGTTGAATCAATATATCATCACAATATCTATCTTCATCAACCATTTTCTTTATACCATTCATTTGTCCTACAATGCGATTAATTCGGATGGTAAGTTCTTTTTTCTCTTTCTCTTCTCTTATTTTAGTTTTTGTATTACAACAACATTTTTCCATACCTATCACCCGACTATAGTATATACCCCACCCGGGTATATGTCAAATGATTTGATTACGTTAAAAAAGAGGCTTCAGATGAAACCTCTTATATATTACTTAATATTTTTATAAACGTTAACTAGATTCTCAACAGTAAATCCATAATGTTCATGGATAAACTTAAGTGGTGAAGATATTCCGAATGTATCAATACCATATACATTGTTTGAATATTTATACCAACTCATTGGATGTCCCATTTCTACTGCAAGTCTCTTAGTTATGCTTGATGGAAGGATTTGCTCTTTATATGCAGCGCTTTGCTTATCAAATAAAAATTGTGATGGCATAGATACAACTCTTACATATTCACCTTCTGCTTCAAGTGCTTTAGCTACTGCGATTGATAATTCAAGTTCTGAACCACACGCAATAATAATTCCTGTAGCTTTCTTCTTAGGCTTATATGCAATATATGCACCTTTTCTTACTCCATCCTCTGAAGTTGTACCAAGCATAGTAAGTGGTTGACGTGTTGTAGTAATTGCAGTTGGAGTTAGTTCAGACTCAAACGCAATCTTTAATGCTGCCTTAACCTCTATTGCGTCAGCAGGTCTAATTACATTAAAGTTAGGAATTGAACGAAGCATTGTTAATTGTTCAATTGGTTGATGTGTAGGTCCATCCTCTCCTACGCATACTGAATCATGTGAGAAAATGAATATTGATGGGATTTGCATAATAGAGGCAAGTCTTAATGCTGGCTTCATATAATCGGAGAAGATAAAGAATCCAGCTCCAAATGCTCTTAATCCACCATGAAGTGTAATACCATTTACAATGGCAGTCATCGCATGCTCACGAACACCAAATTTAATGTTTCTTCCATGTCTTGTATCTACTTCAAATACTCCATTTGCTCCCTTAACGAATGTAGATGGAGTTAGGTCTGCAGAACCACCAATTGCGTTTGGCATATCAGCAGATATTTGATCTAGCATCTTACCTAAAATCTTTCTTGTAGATTCTTTAGATCCAACCTCATATGAAGGAAGATTTTCATCAATAACTTTATAATCATTATTAATGAAATGCATTAATTCCTGATAATCATCATTATATTTCTTTTCATAATCTTGTAATGTAATTGACCACTTAGAGTCTAATTCATCTCCACGCTCAATTACATTTTTCTTAAATATTTCATATACAGATTTATCAACCTCAAATGGTTCATAAAAATATTCAAGATTCTTTCTTAATACTTTAGTGTTTTCTTCACCAAGTGGAGCCCCATGCACTGCAGATTCTCCAGAGTTTGGTGCACCAAATCCTATAACTGTCTTAATTTCAATAATAGTTGGTTTAGCTAAGTTTTTCTTTGCCATCTTAATAGCTTCATCAATGGCATCAATATCATTACCATCTTCCACTTTAAGATATTCCCAATTCATAGCTTCAAACTTACCCTCAATAGAATCAGTGTTAGTTAAAGCCACTTCTCCATCAAGTTGAATATCATTTGAATCATATAATACAATTAACTTTCCAAGTCCTAGGTGTCCTGCAAGAGATGCAGCTTCCATAGAGATACCTTCTTCAAGGTCTCCATCTCCACAAATAACATATGTATTATGGTCAATTGGTTTAATATCAGTTTTATTAAACTTAGCTGCCATATATGATTCTGCAATAGCCATACCTACTGCTGTAGAAATTCCTTGCCCTAGAGGTCCTGTAGTCATTTCTACTCCTTTAGTATGTCTATATTCTGGATGTCCTGGAGTAAGAGAACCCTTTTGACGGAAATTCTTTAAATCTTCAATAGTAAGACCAAATCCAGATAAATGTAATAAAGTATATAGTAAAGCACTACCATGTCCTGCTGATAAAACAAATCTATCTCTATCAAACCATTGTGGGTCTTGTGGATTTACTTTTAAATGTCTTGTAAACAAAGTATATGCCATTGGAGCCGCACCAAGAACTATTCCTGGATGTCCTGATTTAGCTTTATTGATTGCATCTACTCCTAATAATCTAATTGTGTTAATTGCTAATTGTTCTTTTGCTTCCATAATAAATTACCTTATTCTTCTTTAGTGTTGTTATCATCATCTGAGGAATTATTATCTAATGCCTCAGCACTCTCTACATTATTATCTAAAACTTCTTCATTATTTTGTTCTTCATTATATTTAAAGAACTCATCTATATAAGATCTTTGATCTTCAAGTAATCTTGCAAATCTTTTTTCACCAAGTATATTTTTTATCTTATCAACTGATTCTTTATTAGCTTCAGATACCTTTTTATTTACTCTATGTCTTACAAAGAAAATAATTAATATAAATAAAAGACCTACGCTTAAGGCAACTATAACCTGTGCTACTTGGCTTTCAATAAGTAAAGATCCACCAAGGAAAAATACTAGAATAAGCACTAACATAATAGGCAATAAAATGTTTCTAAATTTAGATACTGACTTATCACATGTATCCCAGAAATCAAGCCATATAGTGTTAATATTCTTTTTATATAAAGGCTCAAGCTTCTTTAAATATCCATCCTCTATATATAATCTATAATTTCTACTATCAGCAGATGACCATACAGCAAACTTACCTTGATTAGTAAATTCATTATATAAGTCTGGATACTTATTTAAAGAATAGATTTCAACACTTCTATTTTCATCAATTTCTTGACGTTCAATAAGATCCTCTTCAATTGCATAATCAAAAATTCTTGGGTTTATTTTCACAGTAAAAGTCCTAACCTTTCATATTTTTTAATAACTATTAACATTATATATTAAATGCTATTTTTTTTAAAGGATTTTGAATTAGAAAAACAAATC
>CAZJAM010000042.1:0-11786 GCA_964544095.1 uncultured Anaeroplasmataceae bacterium
GAAATTGGCCAAAAGTTCATGCTTCACTTGTTTTATTCTTCGATTAACAGCTTTTTAAATTCAACAAATTCTTTAAATCTAGGTAATACAAAAGAAATTTTGCCTCTTGTGCTTGCATCAATTATACCTTTTTTTTCAAGCCTTTTTTTATAAACTTGCAAACTAGAATTGTTTAATGTTGTATATTCTAAAATATCAGCCACTTTATTTGATTTTGTGATTGCAAAACATATATCTTGTTCTTTGTTAGTTAAAGATTGCCAAATTTTGGCATATACATTGTCTTCTAATGACAAGTCATATTCATTTAATATTTTCTTAGAAATTTTTATTGTATTATTTTTGCACAAAATATCCCCTAACAATTGATATCCATACGCATATCCACATGTTAATTTAGTTAATTTTATTGCTTCTTCTTGGCTTAAAGAAAATATATTTTCATAAGACATCGTGATAGCTCTAGAATTTAAAGGTTTTAAAAATATTTTAGGTGTTCTTAATAAAAATGTTAAATTATTAGAATTTTCAAGTTCACTAATATTTTCAAATAAGCCAGTCATAAGTAAAAATATATCATATGAATCTCTTAAAAAACTTTGATATGAATATATAAACGCTTTGACGTTATCATTAGAATCAATATCATCAATAAGAACTAAAACTTTTTTATTCTTTTTCTTCAAATATTTAAGCATTACTTCAAGTAAAGCATTTACATTTGTTATAGGGTCCCTTCCACTTAAACTAAAACTCACTCCATGGAATGAGAAACTGAATTCATGAGATAAAAACAACTTCTTTAATTTTCCTTTATCATACAGTTTACCTGCAAAATCTTCCAACATATTAGTAAAAGGATTAACATCTACTACAATCCAATCTTGTTTAGAATCAAATGCTTTTTTAATTTGAGCCATTAAAACTGTTTTCCCAACTCCTCTAGGACCTGATATAATTAAAGCTTTACTAGAAGGATTTGATGAAGTAAAATTTTCAACAATTTGATCATATTCATCTATTCTTTTAATTACTTCTTTTGGCTCTTCACCAAACGACACGTTAAAAGGGTTATTATTTTGAATCATGCTATCACCTCGAATATAGTATAATATATATTTTTTGTCATTTCAAATATTTTTTGTCATTCATATATACTTTTTGTCATTTGCATATGCTTTTTGTCATTTATAGTTTCTTTAAATAAATCATTTGGTTGGTTGATTTCTAAACAAAACAAAAAATGGCAATGTTTTATGAATCATCACCATTTTAGTATATTGAATTATTTATTACTTTTAAGCTTCTTTATCTTTAACTAGTTCTGGCCCTTTATCTTTTATAGGTTCCTCATCTTTTAAGAACTGATTTCTTACATAGTCAGGGTTAAACTGTCCTGGTTCTCTTTCAATCATTCCATCAGGATGGTTTATATAATCCATAATTTCATCATATTTTTCTTTTGTTATTTTATAATGATCATTTTCTAATTGGAAATCAACTAATTCTTGATTATTTTCAATTACTTCTTTATTATTGTTTTTGTTTATTTCATCAACAATAATAGATGTTCTTTCTTCCTTTACATCTTCTAAATCAGATAATCTATTTTCTTCATCTTCCTTTATATCAGCAGGATTTCCTTTTTTAATTGTTTCAATAAATTTATCTCTTATAGTTCCCTTAGTTCTCATATCAAGGTAATTACTGTTAGAAACAAATCTTATATTATTACCATCTTCGATTAAAGGTGTTCTTGATTTTAACATATTAGAAGCTTGTTTTTCGTTTTCCTCACCAACTATATTAAATGCTTCTTTAAAAGTTTTAGCGTAAGCTTTTAAAGCTCTTGCCTCTTGTCTATGAGTTCCTAAATTAAATAATTTTCTAAAGAATCCTCTTGATTCATGAATATTTTTAAGATAATTATAATTTTTACGATAAACTTCCATATCAATACTAAATGATTTTTCTGGCTTAGCATTTTGCAGTGCTTTAACCAGATTCATATGCTCATTATATAAATCCATTTTAGCTTGGAATTCAGCATGTATTGTATCTACTTGACCATTATTTAATTTTTGATAAGGTATTCTATTTTGTTCAAATTCTTTGAATCCATCCGCAATGTATTGTGAACCATATATGTTATAAAAATAATTTTTATAATCTGCATCTTGCAATTCTTTTAATTCAACTAAAGAAACGCCTTTTTCTTCGGCCATTTTATTGAATACTTCGGCTAATCTATAAACATTTGAAACATTTTCTTTTGCATCTCTTGAATGATGTTCTGAGTAACAGAATATGTTTTCTGCAAAGCCTAACATAAATTTATCAAACTTTTGTTTAGCAGTCATATTTTCATCAGTTAATACATTATTATTGAAATCAAAAACAAACTTATTAAAATCTGCTATATCATAGCCTTTACCAAACATATAATCATATAAGAATTTTTTAATACCGTATTGCTCGCTATCCATAAATTTCATATGAGATAATTTAGATATCTTATACACAGGCAAATCTTTGTTAATCATTTGCTTATCTATATCATCAAAAGATAGATTTGCATCCAAATATGAAGTAAGTGCTTTATTCATTACTTCATCTAATATATCAAGCTTATCATCTTCAAGATTTTTAATTTTTGGGTTATTAATAAGGATGCTTTGTTTAACTACATGACAATTATATCTTTTTGAATTTAAAGCTCTACCAATACCATATTCATCATGTTGTTGTTCAACAATAAACTCTTTTCTTATTTTTTGTGCTCTTTCTTTTAATTGATTTAAAATATCATCTGCACTCTCTTCATCTAAGAAGGCAGTTAATTGAGATTTAAAGTTGTTAGAAGCATCCATTAAATTGATTTTTTTATTTAATTCTTCTTGATTCTTTGCCTCAATTTTTGTTAACTCTTTATCTGCATTAATTAAAGACATGATTTTTTTAATAAATGTTTTATAACCAGCATTATTAGTTTTCATTTGGATAGCATCAAAATCATCCATAATAAGTCCATCATGTAAATAAAAAATTGCTGCTTCTCTAACTTTTTGCATATCTATATTTTTAAAGTCATCAGATAAAGCTGATCTTCTTTGATTAATTTTACGTCTTTCATCTTCAGATTCTTCTCTTTCATAACGATTTGATAAATATTTATCTAATTGACCTTTTTTATATAATGTATTTACATACTTATATAATCTTCCTGTTCTTTTAAAATCAATAGTATAATATGGTTTCATAATTTTTTACCTCTTTTAAGTCTATTTATTCTATTTTAACCCTTTCTTTTATTTTAAACAAATAAAAGACTCTTTTTATTTGCAATTTTCTTATTAATTAAAATAATTGTTGAATTATATAGTCTCAATTAAGTATTAGCAATTTAATTATTTGTTTTTTCTTTTTCTAAATCTGCATATATTTCTTTTTCTTCATCTGTAAAATTATGTTTATTCAATAAATCAGGTCTTCTATCTCTAGTTCTTCTAAGAGATTCTTTTATTCTCCACTTTCTAATTTCTTTATGGTTTCCATTTCTAAGTACGAATGGTACTTCAAGTCCATTAAATACTTCAGGACGGGTATATTGAGGATATTCTAAAAGATTATTTTGGTGAGAATCTCCAAGATATGAATCCTCATTTATTGCCCCATCAAGAAGTCTTATAATAGAATCTGATATAACCATTGATGGAAGTTCGCCACCTGTAAGGACAAAATCACCAATAGAAATTTCTTCATCTACTAAACTTCTAATTCTTTCATCAAAGCCCTCATAGTGCCCACAAATAAATATTAATTCCTCATAATTCCTTGCAAGAGTATTAGCTTTTTCTTGATTATAAAGACTACCTTGTGGTGTCATTAAGATAATATGAGATAAAGGAGTTTTCACATCCTCTAGACAATCATAGATAACTGTAGGATTTATAACCATACCAGCTCCACCACCATATGGTGTATCATCTACTTTATGGTGTTTATCCTTTGACCATTCTCTAAAATCTATAATTTCAATATCTACAACACCTTTTTCAATAGAACGCTTAATAATAGATTCACTTTTAAATCCATCAAACATAGATGGAAATAATGTTAATATTTTTATTTTCATAAAAGTCCCTCTATTTCTTTAATAACTATTCTATCATCATCAATACTATCAATAAATTCATCAATAAATGGAATAAGTTTTTTAACTCCCTTGTATTCAATTTCAAGCATATCATACATAGGATATTCTAAAATATCTGTAACCTTACCACGAAGAACATTATTCTGGTTATACACATCTCTTCCTATAAGTTCATAATAATAATATCTACCATCATCTAGGTCTCCGGCATCATCTTTAGATATTACAATTGTATCTCCTTTATATAAAAGAACTTTATTAATATCTTCAAGTCCCTCAAATTGAACAAGAAGCAAATCTTTTTGTTCTCTTACAGATTTTACAATAGCCTTAATATATTCACTATTATGCTTAATATATAGGGTATTACCTACAACAAAGCGGTTGAAATCAGATATGTTTCTTACCTTAAGTTCTCCTTTTAGGCCATGAGTATTTTGAATTATTCCTACGTTAAGATATTCCATTTATTTAACCTCTCTTACCTCTGCACTAAGCAATGATAATAGATAACATCTAATAGGCTTAGAATTATCTATAGTTTTAACATAATCTTTATATATAGAAAGTTGCTTATCATATTCTTTATGATTAATATTTGAAAGTTTATAATCAATAATATCAATATGATCATCATATATGGCAAGCAAGTCTATTATACCATGATATTCCTTATTTTTATTATCAAATACAAATTCATGTTCATGATATGTTTTAGCATCTCTAATATTAGTAAATAGCTTACACTTTAATACATTTGAAATAATATCTTTATCACTATCATCTAAATTAGATAAATCAATATTCTTAAAATCTAGGTGTTCCATAATACTATGTAGATGTAATCCCAAGTCAATATTTTCTTGTTCACTATCAGATAGAACTTCAATAACCTCTCTTGATATTCTAAACTTCGATATAATATCTCCTTTATAATCATTTAAGTGATATTCTGGCTTTGAAGCGTTATATTTAACATTATATGATGATTCTTTGTATTCAGTAGTAAGATTATCTAATGAGCCAACATGTCTTATATAAGGTTCTATTTCATTTTTTGCTAAAAATAATAGATCTTCGATTGATTTAATATTTTCGTAATCGGTTGGGATAAGTTCCTTATCCTCATCAAATTCAGGCATTACAAAAATCATATGCTCACGAGCACGCGTTAAAGCTACATATAACAATCTATCTCTTTCACTTCTATCAGCTTTATAGAAATCATTTTTAGAAACATATTTTATAGGTGATTTTTCATCATTTGAATCAAAGAATAACATATCATTAATCATTCCTATTTTAGCATTAATATCAGAATCATTAAATCCTTTCGATAGGCCTGCAAAATAACAAATAGGAAATTCCAGTCCCTTCGATTTATGAATATTCATAATCTTTACACCATCAGTGTTTGATACATCAAGTGAATATTTAATATCATTTTCACTACTTACAATATCGTTTAAATATTCCTTAATATCCTTTAGTGATTCACCTAAAGATTCAATATTTAAAATGAAATCTTTAATATATTCTAATACTATTAATCCCTCATCTACATTACCAATTAAAGGAAGATTCTCTGACACCTTATATTTATCAATAATCATTTCATATATTGCAGTTGGAGACATTGTATAAACATTCTTAGCAATAGATGCGGCAATATTTGAAATAGGATTATTTAATAAATCATTCTTCATATCCTCGTTATCAGCATGTTTTAAGTCATATACAAGTTCAATTAAATAATCATCAGATAATTTATCTTTGAATAAGAAGCTTCTTCCAATGCTTAATAATGAATGACAATATTCATTATCAAACTTATTATAAGCATGGCCTATAACTAAGTTTACAAGCCCATATATAATACTTGCCAAAGGAGAATCTGTTAGTTTTGAATCTGTATTAATTGCCGATGGTATATTATGGTATTCAAGAATTTTCTTTAAAAGATTAAATGATGCTCCTCTATCCATAAGAATACAAAAATCAGAATATCTTATAGGTCTTAGTTTTTCACTATCCTTATCAAATATCATCATTTTAGAATCCACTTTTTCTTTAATATCTTGTGCAATATAGAAAGACTCTATTTCTTCTTTAGAATAATCATTTTTACTAGCGTCAGGATCTTTATTATAATCTTTTATATTATATGTCATAATCTTCATATCATATAAAAAATCATGTTTATTATCATTATATTTTGTAAGCCCAAAATTCATTTGATGTTCTTCTTTATAAGCTGCATCACCTAAATCTTCAGTCATAATAGTATTAAAGATTAAATTAATATTATTTAAAACTTCATTACGTGATCTAAAGTTTTTATTTAAATCAATCTTAAATCCACCATTGTTATTCTTATATGAATCATATTTATTCTTAAATATGTATGGGTTAGCATTTCTAAATCTATAAATAGATTGTTTAACATCTCCAACCATATATACATTATTATTTTCAATAAGTTTTATGAATGCCTCTTGAATATCATTATTATCTTGATATTCATCAATTAGTATTTCATCAAGAGATCCTTTAACCTCATTTTTTATGTCATCGTTATCTCTAATAAGTCTAATAACCATTCTATCGATATCACCAAACTCAAAATAGCTATTCTCCATCTTAAATTCCATAAGGCGACGATATAATTTTCCAATTATTTCAAAATAAAGTTCTGCATATGGTTTTGTATTATGTATAGATAACCCAATATCTTCTTCACTATCATAAGATACATAACTAGAAAACTTTTCAATTGATTTTTTTAATGTCTTTTTTAATTTTTCATATAAATCAGAATCTACTTCGTCTTTTCTTCCTTTAGAAGGAAAGTATCTTGATACGCTTATTGTATTATAAAAATCCCTAAATTCACTATAAGTGCTACTATCAAGAATTCTTTGTTCCGCATCTTCTAGTTTTTCAACCAAACTACTAGATTTTGAATAATCTAATTCATTTCTTAAATTTGATAAACAATTTTTAATTTTTAACGCTTCATTATGAATGAATTTAACATACTTCTTTACTATTTCATCAATTTTTTCATTAGTGAAATGGTCTGTAACATATGTATTAATAAAATCTTCTACATCTAGTTTTTGAAGGCAATAATAATATACATTTAAAATGCTTTTTTTGAAGTCATCATCATCAACTGCTTTAAACTTACTAAAATAATCAATAAGTCTTAAGTCATTAGCCTCATAGTATCTATTTAAAATATCATCTAATATTTCATTTGCTTTGAGAGTTATATAATATGAATTCGCTATACCAAAATCTCTTGAAATATTTAATCTATCAAAATATTTTCTAGCAAGGTTCATAGTATAAGCATTAAATGTCATAATATTTGAGGCATCAATTACCTCAAGTGCATGACTATATCGTTCATTAGGCGTTTTAGCATTCTTTTCCGCAAGTTTTTTTCTTACTCTTCCCTTCATTTCTGCTGCCGCAGCATTAGTAAAAGTTAAAACTAAAAGACGCTCTAGTGGATGACCTTCAAGAACAAGCTGTGTAATACGTTCAGTTAATACCGCAGTTTTACCTGATCCAGCTCCAGCAGAAACTAATATATTTGAACCTCTTTTATCAATCGCAATCTTCTGTTCCTCTGTCCATGCCATTATCATCACCATCTTCCTTTCCAATTTCTATCTTCTCGTGTGTTCTATAACATACATCTTTATATTTACAATAGTCACAAGATAGATTAGTATTACCATCAAATTTAGGATTTATTTCAAATGAACCCTCTCTTATTAATTCATAAGTATTCTTTAAATTCTTTTCTACAACACGCGCTAAATAATTTAATTCATCTTCATCTAAATTAGTTTTCTTTTTAGCAAGTTCTCCGTCCTTTTTAGTGCTTAATGAACAAATATATTCTGATGATGAATTTTCTTCTAAATCATCAAGTTCTCTCCAGTAATCATTAGAAATATTTGTAAATCCTTGAAGCCTATATTCATCTTTATTAGATGGGCCTATTTTTTGAAGATACATTCCTAAAACAACTGGGTCGTTAAATGTCTTTTTATCTTGTTTTGCCATATATACATAGGATGGTAGTTGCATATTGAATCCATAATCAATGTTTTTACGGTCATACTTTGTATTACCTGTTTTATAATCAACTATCGCAACGTATTTTTTATCTTTCTTATTTTTTATTAATATTTTATCTATAGCGCCTTCAAAGACTAGTTTATCATTATCATATTTAATATTAACTTTATATTCAGTTAAAGCTTTGCTGAATCCAGCCTTTTCTTCGTGTTCTTTATTGAAATCAATAGTTTCTTTTACAAAACAATCCATTAAATTAAAGAAAAACTTTTCTTTTGCTGATATTGTAGTACAAGCATCTTTATTTCCTCTTGTTTGTTCTTTTTTTCTTGTCTCTACAAAATCATCTAATGCGATTTGTTTAAGTTCATCATACGTGTATTCAGGGTGCTTATAATATTCCTCTAATATCTTATGGGCATATACACCACAGTTTGTATTCATAGTATGATCAAATTCTGAAAGATATAATATTTTTTCCATCAAATATCTAAACGCACATTTTGCATATATGTTTATTGTAGAATATGAAAGTTTAATAACATCAGGTATTATTTTTTTCTTTGTTTCATCTTCTATGCCTTTATAATCATTCTTATATCCAAGATAATTAACATCATAAACATTATTATAATATCTGTCCTTATCATTATACTTATAGAAATTATCTAAAGATTCACCATATATTATTTTATCTTCACGCTCTGATATATTATCATCTACTATACCTTCTATATCCTCATATTTATATTTATTTAAAAACTCCGATTTTAAAAAGCTTTCAAATGGTGATGATAATTTATATGATATGTGATAATTCACATCAAGATTTAAATTGTGAAGTACTACTTTTTCATCAAGTCTTATCGCATCAAGCGATGTGTTAAGGCCCATCTTTTGTAAAGTTTTATCAGATAAATATGCATTATCTACAAATATACGAGGCAACACATTTTGATTAAATCCTAAAACAAACACATGATCTTCGCTAGTGTAATTTGGAGCGTATAAATTTGATAGTATAATTCCATTTTCATATCTTACGCTATCATATTTAATATTTTTAATTTCCATTTTTAATATATCCTTAATATCAGATAGCGAATAATTTTTTAGCTTATAAGAATTAACAATGTTCATGATACTCTTAAAAAATGGATTTGTATTATTAAGTTTATCCATTACATCACATATATTATTATTTTCTTTATTATCAAGTTCATTAAATAGTGTTTTTACAATAGTTGTTGATAAAATATTTTTTTCAGCATCAAAATTAATTGGAATATTATAATATGATGATAGACGATAGAATGTATGATAATAAGCATCACTATAATTACAAATTTTTATGTTATTAATTGATACACCTGAATCTAAAAGCTTTTTTATCTCATTAAATACATAACGCGATTCATCTAGAAGTTTATCAAAATGATATACTATGTGTTTCTTATTCTCTTGATTTTCACTTGAAGAAATAGTCTCAAATTCTACATCATTATCTTTTAAAATATTTTGTAAGAATAATATATTTTTATCATCACTATCATATCCTACAAATGATACAGCTCTTTTCTTTAAATAAGGAATAAAATCCTTATCTATAATTAAGAAACCTTTATCCTTAAGCCAATTATAAATTGATTTTAAGAAATTGATTTTACTATCTCCTACAACTCTATCAAATAAAGATATATATGGTAAATATTCAAAGTATGTTTTTACTATTTCAGGTTTAATTTTAGAATATAGTGAATAAGCTAAAAGTCCTTCTTTTTTTATATCAAAAGTAAGGCCTTTTAACAATGATTTACTATCTAAAAATGTATAGTCTAAAAAGACATTTTTATTTTCTCTTAATATTGAGTTCTTTATTTCATTTTCGCATATAACGAATCCTTCTTTAAACATAGGCACATCTCCTTTTACAAAGTTATTATAACAAATAAAAAGTCTTATGGTGTCCACTTTTTGGACAACATATAAAAAAGTGCAGCCTAAAGTTCGGCTACACCATTAATTACATCAAGAAGATATTCAATTAAATCATCCTTATATTCTTTTTGTAAGAAAATGTCATCGTTTGTTTCAAAATAATCGTTTAAAGCCTTCTCGCCAGTTTTTGCGACAAGAGCATTAATTTCTTTAACATCTTCATCAGAGATTATTTCTTCTCTTTTATAAAACTGTTTAAACCATTCTTTATTTTCAGCACGATTAAGTGCCTCATCATAAGTTAAAATCATAACCTTTTCCTCCTTATGTAGAAAAAAGAGATAAATAATTATCTCTTACTTTTCTATAATATTTAGGTGAACCCTAACTCCTTCTTTAGACGCCTTAGCGTAAAGAATAGTTCTAATTGCTTGTGCAATATGTCCACCCTTACCGATAACTCGTCCAAGGTCAAATTTGTCTACCTTGACTTCATAAGACTCTACTCCGTCTTCTTCACCATTGTAGGCAACTTCAACTTCTTCTGGAAATGAAACGAGAGGTAATATTAAGCTTTTAATTAGCTCTTCAAAATTTACCATTCCTACACCTCCACTTACTTAACGATATTTTGAGCCTTAAGAATATTCTTAACAGTAACTGTTGGTTGAGCTCCGTTTGCTAACCACTTGTTAACCTTCTCAGCATCTACAACAACTGTAGCTGGGTTAGTAAGTGGGTTATATGTTCCAACGATCTCTAAGAACTTTCCATCACGAGGGCTTCTTGAGTCAGCAGCGACAATACGATAGAATGGGTTCTTATTAGCACCATATCTTTGTAATCTTAGTTTTACCATTTATAATTCACTCCTTTTGTTATAAATCAACATATACATTTTAACATATTATTTTTATGTGTCAAGCATTTTTTCTTGACAGACTAAAATTATAAGCATCTACCTTTTCATTAGATACATAAGCATTTCTTATAGTCTTCTTTAATAAGTTAACTATTGCCTCTTCATCTTTTTTATCACAATATACTAAAGCATATTTATTTTTTGATTCATAAATAATATCAATATTTTTAAATCTTTGTAGTTGAACCTTATAATCATTATTATCAAATTCAACAATAATTCTTGATCTTTCTATTCTCACTTCACACACCCACATTTCTTTTTTTCATTTGATAAATCAAACTTATTTGAAATAGATATCTTAATACTATCAAACATAGAATCAAGCATACTATTAAACTCTTTGTATTTATTATTATATTCTATTACAAGATTATTTGAATAAAGTTTCGCCTTTGCCTCGCTAAGCCTTTTTTCATAATCTTTCAAAGATGGATGATATTTTCCATACTTTAAGGCTTCATTATATAATTCTTTTGCTTCTTCAAATGATTTTAGTTCATCTTTAAGTTCTAAATCTATTCTATTGCTTAAGCTTACTATTTCCTTATAAATCTCTAAATTCTTAATAGAATATGCAAGATTATAAGTCTTATCTAAAATATAAGATTCCATAAAACCACCTAGTGTTATTATACCATATAATTAGACATAAATTTTAAAAATATGATATAA
>CAZJAM010000043.1:0-11533 GCA_964544095.1 uncultured Anaeroplasmataceae bacterium
ATTTTAACGAAAATAATAAATTTTGTCAAGAATCAGAAGTTAAATTTAGAAGAGCGCTATTTTAAGATTAACAGTTATTTATACATTTGTATAGTTTAATCTCAAATCATAATTTTTATCAATGAAATTTAATATTTTATCTTTATATAATTTAAAAAGGGCACAACTATATAAGTTGTACCCATCATTATAATTATTCAATTGCTATATATTTCTTTGGTGCTTCAACAGCTACTTGCTTTGGAAGAGTAACAGTAAGTACACCATCAGCGAATTTAGCCTTAATCTCGCTCTCATTAATATCTCCTAAATAGAAGCTACGCTCACCGCTAACATATCTACGCTCTTGACGAACATACTTATGATCTTTCTTATCATTTTTATCATTCTTGTTCTCCTCATGAGATACAGAAATTGTTAGGTAACCATCGTTATAATCCATCTTAACATCCTTCTTATCTACACCAGGTAGATCCATTAAAAGCTCATAACTATCCTTATCTTCCTTGATATCTGTCTGCATCATCTTGTAATCATTACCTCCAAATGCACGATTCATCTCATCAAAGAAATCTCCAAAACTATTATCATTTAAATAAAACATAATACATATCTCCTTTTTCTTTTAAAATTTTAATTAATCAATTTTTATACTTGTATTTTTCTTTGGCATCTTAGGCAAGTATAGACTTAAGACACCTGACTCATATTTAGCCTTTGATTTTTCTATATCTAACATATCTTCGAAATAGATAGATCTTGGGCTGAACGTATTCTTACGTTCATGAAGCCTATAAGATTCATTCGCACCATCTTCTTTCTTTTCTACACTAATATTCAAATAATTATCATCATATGAAATCTTGATGTTCTCTTTATTAACACCAGGAATATTAGCTAATACCTCATAACCTGTTTCATATTCCTTAACATCAACTAGGATGTCATTATCTTCTTTTTTATTTGTAAAGCAATTATTTAGTTGTTCTAATAAATCATTGAATTCATTCATCATTTTAAGTTCCTCTTTCTTAATTGGCACTCTATGTGTTCCTCTGCCAACTACACCTATAGTATACCACACTTTTTGGCACTGTCAACACAAGAGTGCTAATTTATTTACATGAAAGCGTTTTCCTATGAAATTAAAGAAAAATAGCGTCTCCGCTATTTCTACTTCTTTATATATTCTAATATTCTTTGCTGATCCTCGACAAAGTAAGGAACTTCAATTTTTTTCTTTCCAAAATATATTTTATAATATCCACTAATTGGATCCATATCTAGTTTTGTTACATCGTGGTAGCTAAATCTTTTTTTAATTCCAAATACATTTATATATACCATATCATCTTCATTAAGTATTAACCTATATGATGATATATAACATAAAACTATTACGTTCCATAGATATAATATACTAATTATTATATAAAATATAACTTGTCCATCTACTCTACTTTTAACTCTAACTTTATAAAAAAGAATTGTTTCTACTACCGAAAACATTATGCTAAATATAAAAAACGCTATAACAGATATACTAAATGTTTTTAGTGAATCCTTATATTTCTTATTATGTATTACATATCTTAAAAGCGCTAGTAATGATAACAATAACATTACAAAGCCAAATATTTCCATTATAAGTTCTATCATCTTATACCTGGTCCTTTCAATTTAAGATAATCCTTATTAACAATTCTAATTGCTTCAAGAGAATTAGAAACTCTTGTAATAAGTACTCTATTACCATTTTTAAGTAATATATCTATATTAGGTCTAGTTTTAGGTCTTAATAAAGAAGATGATGCCCTAAGTTCTAATATTGCATCTAAATCTATTATTAAATCACCTACATATATATGTTCGTTATCTATACTAAATCTAATATTTTTTGCACATAGATTAATTATTAAAGGAATAATAGATAATATAAGTATTAAAAAAGAAAGTATGTTTCTTACAAAGAATTTAGATATGCTATCTATTCCCATAAAAAAGCTTACCACAATCATTATAAGTGATAATACTATAAATATAATTGGCATTACATAAAGTCCCTTATCTTTTTTAAATTCCATCTTTTTCACTCCTTTAATAATAAAGGCCCCAATATGGAGCCTTATTTATTTTAGAATATTTTCTTTAGCTCAATAGTTTGAGATCTATCTGGTCCTACAGAGAAAATAGCTATCTTTGATCCAGTAATCTCTTCTATCTTATGAATATAATTTTGAGCGTTTACTGGAAGTTCTTCAAATGATTTTACTCCTGTAATGTCCTCAGTCCAACCAGGTACTGTCTCATAAATAGGCTTACATTTCATAAAGTCACATAATTGAGCTGGAATGTAATCAATAATTTCACCATCTAATTCATATGCCTTACAAATCTTAATCTCAGGGATTCCTGTAAGTACATCAAATAACATAAGACTAAAATTATCTACTCCTGATACTCTTACTGCATTTTTTAATACTACAGCGTCAAGCCAACCAACTCTACGTGGTCTATGTGTTACAGTTCCATATTCATGACCTCTTTCACGAATTTGATCTGCAAGTTCACCATTCAATTCAGTTGGGAATGGACCTTCACCAACACGAGTTGTATATGCCTTTGCGATTCCAAGTACATTATTAATATATTTAGGTGCAATTCCACAATTTAATGGAACTGAGGCAGCAGTAGGTGATGAAGATGTAACAAATGGATAAGTTCCATGGTCAAGGCATAACATTACACCTTGTGCTCCTTCATATAGAACTTTCTTTCCTTCTACAATTAGCTTATTAAGTAATACTGAAGTATCACAAATATGTTTTTTAAATGCTTGTCCTAGTTCTAAATATTCTTTATATAATGGTTCAAATTCATATGTATCTAATCCATACATCTTAAGTTCCATATTCTTAACGACTAAGGCATCTTGTAATCTTTCTTTAAAATACTCAGGGTGTAATAAGTCTCCTACACGGATTCCAATTCTTGAAGCCTTATCTGAATAACAAGGTCCAATACCCTTCTTAGTAGTACCAATCTTCTTATCTCCCTTTAAGCTTTCTGATGCGCCATCAAGGTCAATATGATATGGCATTATAACTTGAGCGCGGTTAGAAATATAAAGTTTATAATCTTTAATTCCTCTTTCCTCAAGTCCTTTAAGCTCAGCTAAAGCGGATTTAGGATTAAATACTACACCATCGGCAATAATATTAATAATATGAGGTGTAAATATTCCTGATGGAATAGATTGTAACGCAAACTTCTTACCATCAAAATTGATAGTATGTCCTGCGTTATTTCCTCCTTGGTAACGGACTACAACATCTGCTCTTTGCGCAATGAAGTCTGTAATTTTACCTTTTCCCTCGTCGCCCCATTGAGTACCAACGATAACTAGATTATTTTCCAAGTTCCTCACTCCTTAAATTTGTTAATCAACACAACATAAGTATTATACTATAAATCATTTGTTTTTGATACATAATTTTTTTAATTGCTAATTATTAACTAGCATATCTAGATATTTATCTAGAGTTTTAAAATATGAATTATCTTTAATACCAAGTTTATTAAACATTATTTTTGTCATACTATTAATAGTTAATAGTTTTATTCTATCAGAAATATTATGTGCTCCAAGGAATAGTTTTTCTCCGCCAATTTCTCTTGATTTACTATCAGATATATAAATAGACATTAATTTGAAATCATTTTCTATTTTTATAACTTCTAGTTTATCACATAATTTTTTAAATAATTTTTCATACATATAATTCTCAAGTTCATTTGAAAATTGTCCAAATCTATCTGTTAACTCTTCTTCTAAAGAAATTAAATCTTTTATGGTTTCTATCTTATCAATTTTCTTATGTATTTCTATACGCACATCATCTGATGATATATATTTATCATCAATATGACGTGATGTATAAACGCGTGATAACGATACATCCTTTTCATGACCTACATCTAATACATCATTATCTTCTTTATTATTTTCTTTATTTTTTATTTCCTCTTCAAGAATTTGCATGTATGTTTCAATTCCAACTGATTCTATAAATCCTGATTGTTCAGCGCCTAAAATATCTCCGGCTCCTCTAATAGCTAAATCTCTCATAGCTATTCTAAATCCTGAACCTAAATCACTAAATTCCTTTAAAGCTGCAAGTCTTTTTTGTGAATCTTCTGTAAGTATTTTCTTAGGGGCAAACATTAAATATGCATACGCAATCTTATCAGATCTTCCAACTCTACCTCTTATTTGATAAAGTTGAGATAAGCCTAAGCGGTCTGCATCATGCACAATAATTGTATTTGTATCAGGAATATCGAGTCCTGTTTCAATAATTGTAGTACATACTAATATATCATATTCATGGTCAATGAATTTAACAAGAGTATTTTCTAAATCCTCTTTATTCATTTTACCATGTCCAATACATATTCTTGCCTCTGGGACAAGAGACCCTATATGGGATGCCACAAGGTCAATATCTTCTACTTTATTATACATATAAAATACTTGTCCACCACGTGACATTTCTCTTGTAATGGCGTCCCTTATAATAGAATCATTACGTTCTAAAACATAGGTTTGAATTGGATATCTATTACGTGGAGGAGTCTCTATCATAGATAGTTCACGAATTCCCGCTAAAGACATTTGAAGTGTACGAGGAATTGGAGTTGCAGATAGGGTAATTGTATCTACATTTACCTTCATTTCTCTTATACGCTCCTTATGTGTAACACCAAATCTTTGTTCCTCATCAATTACAAGTAGTCCCAAATCTTTAAATTCAATTTCTTTAGATAAAACTCTATGTGTTCCAATAACTACATCAACTGAGCCTGTTTTAATTCCTTCAATTATTTCTTTTTGTTTCTTTGATGAAACAAATCTATTTAATAATTCTACTCTTACAGCGTACTTATCCATTCTTTCCTTAAATGTATAATAATGCTGTCTTGATAAAATTGTAGTAGGCGCTAAAACGCATACTTGTTTACCATCAAGAACTGCCTTCATAGATGCTCGAAGTGCTACCTCTGTTTTACCATACCCAACATCACCACATACAAGTCTATCCATAGGGTGGCTTGATTCCATATCTCTTTTTACATCTTGTATTGCCTTAAGTTGGTCTGGTGTTTCTTCATACTTAAAATCAGATTCAAATTCAAGCATCAAAGATGAATCTTTAGAATATCTAAATCCATCCACAGTCTTGCGTGCTGAATAAAGCTTAATAAGCATATCCGAAATATCTCTAACCTTCTTACGAACTTTCATCTTAGCTTTAGCCCATTGGCCAGAAGACAAGTCATTAAGCTTAACTATTCTGTCATCTGGTGCTGCATATTTTTGAATAAGCTGAATTTGTTCAAGTGGAATATATAGATTATCACCTTTTGCGTATTGTACTTGAAGATAATCTCTTTTAAGTCCTTGGCTCTCCATTGTCTTAAGACCTAAATATTTACCTACTCCATAATCATAATGAACAACATAATCTCCTTGTTTAAGCTCATCGTATTTAGATATCTTATATGTATTCTTATAAATGGATTTAAACTTAATCTTTCTTTGTGCGTACTTAACTTCAAATAAATTCTTTTCTGATAATACAATAACCCCGTCCATAATCATATTAAACGATACACCGTATTCTCTTATAACATTAATCTTATCTGGAGTTATATTTGAAATATCCTTAATAGTTACAGCTCTTAAATTATTATCCTCTAGATAATCCATCATATATTTATATCTAGTATCGTCTTCAATCGCAAGTATTATATTTTTAATTTTGTATGAAGATTTAATTTCTTTTAATATTTCAGTAGGGTTTGATTTAAACATAGCGACATCTATCACCAGAGCATCAACTGCAGTTTTATATTTAGAAACAACACCCTCACAAATTACATTAGAAAGACTCAAAAAATCTTTTATAGGCAAGAAATAAGTAATATTACTTAATGCGTCATCACCAATATTTAATGCATATTCCTCTAAATCTCTATGCATACGCTCAATTTCATTATCAATCTTATAAGGATCAATAAAATATACTTTCCTATTATCTCTAAAATCAAAAATAGTATTAAGCTTTTCTTTAAAGAAAGAAATATATGGTGTAAGCATATCTAGGTTATTTCTTTCTTCTATATCACATCTCGCTTTATCAAGACGTTCAATAGAAGTTTCCTTAAGTTTATTATTAAGGATAAAATCTGATATAGCCTTTGAGGCTATCTCTGATAGATTATCATCATATATTAACTCTGTTACAGGATATATTGTTACCTCACTAATATTTTCAATAGATCTTTGTGTTTCTATATCAAATGATTTTAATGTATCAATTTCATCTCCAAAAAAATCAATACGTATAGGTTTATCATGGTTAAGTGGGAATATATCTAATATGCTTCCTCTATGAGAAAATTCACCTGTTTTAGTTATAGTATATTCATTTTTATATCCTAATGCTTGTAGTTTCCTTATAAGTTCAAATATATCAATTGTATCCCCTAAATGAATATTTATAATACTATCGCAAAAATATTCTTTTGAGAATTCATAATGAATAGCTCCTGCAAAGTTTGTAATAATAATTTTTTTATTATTATTTTCTAACAAAGATAATATTGTATTAATTCGCTCATACTTAAAGTCTCCACTTTCCATAAGCATGCATGCGGTAATAAGTTCATCTGATGGGAAAAACAAAACATCTTCTTCACTTACTAAATTGATAAGTTCATCATAATATTTTTGTGCTATATATATGTTTGGAGTAACGACAAAAATAGATTTTTCATTTTTTAAAAAATCTATAGCTACTAAATTAATGTTAAAATTATCGCAGGTGTTTTTTATTATCACATTTTGCGCGTCAACTAAATTCTTAACTTTCTTAATGTGATATAAATAATCAAGTATCATTTAAATCACCACAAACATTATATTATATTTAGGATTTTAAATCTAGCAAAAAGTTGTATAATATCTTCTAGGGTGATAAAGTGAGTCTTGCGATTTTTATAATAACTTCTTTGTTATTAATATTATCAATAATTTTTAAACCAAAAATATGGAAAATTGATACTTATTATCTAGTAGCTCTTTTAGGAGCACTCGCTATGATAGTATTTATGCAAATAACGCCAAAAGAAATTTATAATTCACTATTTAAAAACCCTTTAATATCTCCAATAAAGATATTAGTGTTATTTATCACAATGACTTTCTTATCTATTGTATGTGACAACCTAGGTTTCTTTAATTATCTAGCATATAAGGCTGTACGCATTTGTAAGAATAACCAATATATATTATTTACCATTCTATATTTACTTATAAGCCTTGTTACAATATTTACATCAAACGATATTATAATACTTACGTTTACACCTTTTATTATATATTTTACAAAACGTAGTGGTATAAAACCTATTCCATATCTTGTAATGGAATTTACAGCCGCTAATACTGCATCAATGATGCTTCTTGTAGGAAATCCTACAAATATATTATTATCACTATCGAATAATATAAGCTTTATGGAATATTTAAAAAACATGTGGCTTCCAACACTTATAACTTCAATATCTTTATACCTACTTCTTATTTTAATATTCCATAAATCTCTTAGTGATACAATAGTTGTTAATCTAAATGAAGAAGCCCCAAAATTAAATAAACTACCAGTTATAATATCTCTTATTCATTTAATATTATCAACAGTGCTTCTTGCGATATCTAATTATATAGATATCGAAATGTATCTAATAACATTAACGCTATCTATTACACTACTTATATTCCTAAGCTTATATATTTTAATTACTAAAAAAGAAAAGAATCTTTTATATCATTCTTTTAAAAGACTACCTTATTCATTAATACCATTCTTAATATCTATGTTCATACTTGTTGAAGCATTAAATATTAATGGTTATACAGAAAAGTTATTTAATTTATTATCTAAGATGAACACGACATATTCATATGGTATATCATCATATCTAATGTGTAATGTTATGAATAATATACCAATGTCTGTTTTATATTCAAATGTATTATCATATGGTAGTTCCGCTAAAGCTATTTACGCAACTATTATTGGTTCAAACCTAGGTGCATATCTTACACCACTTGGCGCACTAGCAGGTATTATGTGGCTATCAATACTTAAACTATATGATGTAGATTTTAATTTTAAAACATTTATAAAATATGGAGTAATATTATCAATACCTTTAATAATAATAGCTATTACAATATTATTCTTAATATAATAAAGGATTGCCAGCGCAATCCTTTTAATTCCAATTATTTATTGTTTTAATATTGTTAATATATTTATTATTAGCAGTGGTTGATTTAAATAAATCTTTCTTATATAGTTGGTCAATATATCTTATGTTTTCTACAAGTTCTGAGCCTAAAACCTCAATATATTGAATATATATTTCTTTTAATTCTTCATCTGAATAAGAAGCTCTTCTTACATAAGTAATACCATTAGCCTCAAAGTAAGATATTATACTATCAATGAAATTATCTTTCTTTAATTTTTCAATATTTAACCATAAGAAATTATTAACATTTAAGAAATATGAATATGTATCAAGCCAATATCCGTATCCTCTAGAATACACAATTGTTGGTGTATCTCCAAATACTGTATGACCATAATACATATTTTCATAATACTTAATTCCTTGTAAGTCTAATAGAGTAGGTACGATATCACATGATGAAGAAAATTTATTATTAAATCTACCTTCTAGATTAGTTCCATTATCTGTAGCTTTTGCGACTAACTTTTTATCATATATCATCATTGGAACTCTATAAAGGTTCATATAATCTATTCCATCTTCTTCACATTGGCTTGTAGAATGGATATTCTTAACATAATTAGATACCCCTTCATAATATCCTTGGTGATCGCCAAATAGTACAATAGTTGTGTTATCTAATAATGAATTCTCTTCAAGATATCTAAATATCTCTCCAATAGCCGCATCAGTTACTTGTGCAGCTGCCATATATGTATATAATACTAATTCCTCATCTGTCGCATTTTTTACTTTAATTCCAAGATATTCCTCAAGCTTTCTATATTCTTTATCAAGATTTTCACGTTCTCTTGCATATAGACCATGAGTTGTAATAGTTGTAATATATGTATAGAATTGTCTATCTGTTGGGAACATTAATTTTTCTGATGCCATAATCATTTGATCATCACGATTACGTTCACCAGTTTTACCATAATCAGTCATCTTTGATGAATCCATACCTATAATACTATTTGAAGTCATATCTTCTGTAAAATATACATTATTTCCAAATCCAAGATGTCTAATAGATTCTCTTCTATTATAGAAATCCTCGTAACCATCATGGAAATATTGCGCAGAGAATTTAGTTCCACTTGCCTCTGCAGAAAGGCTTAACATATTAGGCATAGAATATGTCTTAACATTAACAGGGTAATCATAGTTAATATATGCCTTTATAGGATAGTTTCCAAGAATTGAATAATTCTCTGAAATGTCTGTCTTTTCTCTTGCGTGATAATTAGTCATAATATATGATTCTTCATACATCTTCCATAAATTAGGGTATAATTCTTTCATTTTATCTTGTGAAAGATTTAATCCATTAGGTAATACGAAATCAGAATCAAAATCTACGCCATCTCTTCCCATAAAAGACATCCACTCAAAAGTTTCACCAAGAATTGTTATTACATTATTACCCTTAGATACTCCAAACATTTCGCTTTCATCTGCGACTTTAGAATAAATATAGTTTTCTATTTCTTCTTCAGTAACGGTCGCTTCGTCATAGAAAGCAACTCCGGAATAAAACTCATTTATAAAATTCGCTGTAGCACCATATTCATGATATTTAGAAGATGTGTTGGCATATAATAAATCATTATATGGATCAGTTGTTTTACTTCCATTTATTGAATATCCTGTAAGAATATTTAATATAAACATTAATATAATTAATAAACTTGAGGTAGATATCTTAATGCTTGAAGTAATCTTCTTTCTTTTTTCTGAATCATTTAACTCATTATCAATTTCTTTAATTTTTAATGTTAAAAAATCAGAATATTTAAGTCCAAAACATAACCAAGCTGACGAAATGAAAACCACAAAAATTGAAAACCAAAAATTAACAGGTACGTTTTCCAAAATTCCCATAGCGTCACCACGTAATTTAAGCATACTCCAATCAAACCATTGACCTGCCATTTCATATAGGGTCATAAATATAATGTTAATAAGTGATTGCGCTATTAACAAAACGTTCGTTACAATAATTCTTGCCTTTTGTTTTTTTATTAAGGCTAATATTCCACATATTAAGAATAAAATTGTAAAAAGATATCTTGGATCTCTTATATAAAATTTACCATCTGTAATACATGCAGCTAATATTTCTATAAATATCGCAACTATTACATACGCTGCGATAATAGAATATTCAAGCAAAATTTTATTAAATCTTTTCATAATTGCCTCCTACAAAACAAATATTAGGCCAACAGAGGCTATTGTCTTTAATAAATTTCTATTGCATAACAAATATATTTCTCCATAAAGTATAACTAAAAAGAAATACATTACGCTTAATGTTCCACCATGACCATTTACTAAAGCGTAAATACCATATGTAAGCATTGTAGCTATTCCACCATATGGAATATATGCGCTTACTTTCTTATTTTTAAATGGAATAATATCATCAAGTGCATATTGGAATGCATCTATCATAAATACCGCAATAATTACACATAAAAATTGATATGCAAGGGTTGTTGCGTATACTCCAATTTTATATCCTGTAGTATTATTACCAATATCATGGAATGGTTTTATCTCAAATCCAACTATTGCGCTAATTATAAATATAACTAAATAAGTTAAGCCAAATATAAATAATGTCTTTTTCCATGTAAAAGGTCTTTTGTCCTTTATAGGATTTAATCCAAGCTTTGGTTGAATAACTTTCTTTATAACACAAATTAACGCAATAAGTATTAAAATACCTATTCCATATCGGAAATGACCATTAGCTTGTCCATAATAAACTCTCTTGTATAAAGGCTTAAATATTAAAGCTATATTACTTAATAAGATAGCTATAAAGTAGCTTAATCCTAATATAGCATATTTAATTCTTGTAGATTTTGATATATTACCATCATCATCTGAAGTATTATCTAATTCATTATTATCTTCTACATCTGTTTGTGTTTCACTAATAAGAACTTCTTCTTTTTTTAATTCGTTCATTCCCATACACTCCAAAAAATATCTAAAATAATTTTATAACAACCATAGGTATAAGTCAATAAAAAGGCTTCTTTTAAATTGATTGGTTTTTTGAATGATAATAAGCCTGGCAATCAAACACTATTTTAAGCATATAAAAAGGTGGTTTTCATAATTGAATTCCACCTTTTATCCCCTATATTTTTGATAG
>CAZJAM010000044.1:0-11379 GCA_964544095.1 uncultured Anaeroplasmataceae bacterium
CAAACAAAATATAATGCTTGAAGGTTTAATGGATAAAATAGATATAATTAAATCGGATGGATTAAAAGAATTTGATAAGATTGTTGATGCGATTGTGATAGCTGGTATGGGTGGTGAATTAATCAAGAAAATATTATCTGATTCACTTCCTAAAACTTTAAAGGCAAAAGCTTTAATCCTATCTCCTAATAAAGAAGAGGATTTGTTAAGAAAATTTTTAATTAATAATGGATTTGTTATAGCGTTAGAGCATATAATATATGATCATAAGCATTATTATGAAATTATTAAGGCAATTCCTGGAGATGGTATTATATATTCAGAATTAGATATTAAATATGGACCATATTTAAGAAGAGAAAAATCAGATGAATTTATAAGAAAATGGACACTTAAGCTACATCAACTAGAACTTGCTTATAAAAATTCTGGGGAAGAAAAAAAGGAAATGATTTTATCTAAGATTAATTCAATAAAGGAGATTTTATAGTATGGAAAAAATTAATATTTTAAATAGTCCTAACTATATAGAAGTAGAACTTATTGATGATGTTATAAGACCACTTGTTGTAATAGTTCCTGGTGGAGGATATAGTCATACATCTATAAGAGAAGGAATTTATGTATCTAACGCATTTAATAAAAAAGGATTTCATACTATAACATTAAGATATAGAGAAACTCTTGATAAATATCCACTACCTCTTGAAGAACTATTATATACTATAGATTATGGAAGAAAACTAAAATGTGTAGATAAAAATAAAGTTATTGTAATAGGCTTTTCTGCAGGTGCACATTTAGTTTCACTTGCATCAATAAAATATAAAGAATATAGCTATGAAGCCAAAGCTAATTTAAATATATTATGCTATCCTGTAACATTATCTAATGATTATTTTACACATAGATCTACATTTGAATATCTTTTAGGTGATAAAGTTAAGGATATAGACGCATTAGAAGAGGTAGATATAGTAAAAAATGTTACTTCTGATTTTCCACCAACTTTCTTGTGGCATACTGCAAATGATGAAGCTGTACCTGTATTTAATTCCTTAAAACTTTGTGAAAAGCTTATTATGCTTGGAGTTAAGGTAGAATATCATATATTCCCAAGTGGAGTACATGGATTAAGCGTGGCAACTAAAGAATCAGCGCTTGATGACGAAAGAAAATATAATCCTTATGTTTCACGTTGGTTTGATATGGCACTAGACTTTATTTCATATATTCTTGATAAATAAAACATAATGTGTTAATATACTTATGCATTTAAATAATAACAGAGTAGACTGACTGCGTATTAGTGCCTTATCATGGGAAGTTGGATAAGGACGAAACACTGCGGGTGGCGATAGTCAGTTGCGTCCGCTGTATTTATTAAGGATTTTTATCCTTATTTATAGTGGACCTCTATAATTTAGGAGGTCTTTTTTATGGAATTTTTTAAGAGATATTTAAAATGTATTTTACAACGAAGAATGTTATTAATAGTATTAATAATAATATGCGGGGCTTTAGGACTTATAGGATCTTATAAGATTTATAATCCAGCACATGAATATTATAAATTATCTTTTAAATCTTCAAGTGTTAAAGAAATATCACTTGATGATCTTAATAGCGCTAAAAGTAAAATACAAGAAATTAGAGAAAATGGTAAATATATAATAATAAATGATTATTTAGTTGATGTTAGTGGAGCTATATCAGCTACTCAAAGAGAAAACTCAGAAATACTTATAACATATAGTGATTCCACAACTACACTTTATGGAACACTTGATAAGAATTTATTTTCTGATGGAGATAAGACTTATATTACAATTGATGATTATTGGGTATATCCTAAAGATAGTGAATTATCATCAAGTGTTGGGAAAGTAATTTTAAAAGATGGTGACAATACTACAATATATATAGGTAATAGTGATTTAGAATATCATTATTCGTATTCATCATTTGATTATGTAAATACTAATAAATTATATAAAACTTCTAAAATAGAACAAAGTGATTCTATATATACTATATATATGCAAAAAAGATATTTTAATACTTGGCAGCAAGCAAGAAGATTTATGGTAAGATATGTTTCATATATATCAGATGACGCAACCTATATAACAAATAATGATAATTTAGCAGAAACCACATCTATCACTAAAGCTACATCAAACACATACCTTAATGAGACTAAAGGTACTAATATTTATATGTGGACCGCTATTGGCGCTCTTGTGGGATTATTTGTTGATGTAGGTGTTGTGCTAGTATTAGTATTGATAAAAAAAGAAGAGGCAATTGATACACTTGAATATGATAATAATGAAGTATTTAAATCTCCATTCCATAAGAATTACTTTAAATCACAATTAAAGCCTTTTAAGAGCATTAAAGATATTGCGTTTTTAGCTTTACTACTTGCGATGATGCAGATAGTAAAACTAATACCATTACCTTCAGGATTTGGAAATCTTGGAATATCACTTAGCTCAATATTCTTTGCGCTTATAGGTTTAATATATGGACCAAGTGTTGGATTTATAATAGGTATTATATCAGATATATTTGGCTTCTTTGTATTTCCAGATGGATATCCATTCCATATAGGATATACATTACAAGCAGGTCTTGCGGGATTTACTTATGGCATAATGTTCTATAAAACAAAGATTACATTCTCAAAAGTATTATTCGCAAGACTTATTGTAAACATGCTTCTAAACGCAATCCTTGGCTCATTCCTTTGGGCTGATGTTGCAGATTTAAGTGCTAGCGCAATGAGAACATATATGTTTACGCTTGAAATACCTAAGAATGTTGTGTATTTAATACCTCAATCATTAATTATTTATTTAGTCTTTAAGGCATTAGCACCTGCCTTAAAAGCATTAGGAATAGTAGACGCAAGAATATGTGATGACCTAAATAAAGGGATAATAGAACACCTTGATTTAGAGAATAAAAAAGATAGTGAAACTTTATAGTTGATTTTATTCATTATATTTTATATAATGGATTTATCTTAATACCATAGAGAGTAGGCGAAAGGCAAGCTTTATGACCCTACAGCAACCTCTTCATTATTATGAAAAAGGTGCTAAAACTTGAATGATGGGATAATAACTGTTAAAAAAACCCATTTTAGTGGGTTTTTATTTTTAAAGGAGGATGGAATAGTGTATTGTGATGTAATTGTAGATGTTTCAAATAAACAAATAAACAAAGCATTTGAATATAAGATTCCAGAATTCTTGTGTGAGGTGCTTCAAATAGGACATAGAGTATCTGTACCATTTGGATCTCGCAAAGTGCTTGGTTTTGTAGTAGATATTCATCCCACCACTACTTGTGAAAAAGGTTTAAAGAGTGTATATGATGTTTTAGATATAAAACCTATAATAACTCCTGAATTTATAGGCCTTGCTCGCTATATGGTAAAAAGATATTATTCATTTTATATTACATGCCTTAAACAAATGATACCGCAAGCTTTAAGAGTTAATTATTTTAAAAAAATTCATTTAATTAATAAAGATTTAATAGAAGAAAAAGATAAAGAATTATTTAAAGATGATTATTATACAATAAAAGTTCAAGACGAAAGAATATCTAAGTTTAAAAAATATGAATCAATTGGCGCTGTTGAAATTATTGATGAGTTTATTGATAAAGGTAAAAAGAAGTCTTTAAAAATGATTCACTTAAAAGAGACAACACATCAAAGAAGCCCAAGGGCAAAAGCTTTATTAGATTATTTAGTTGAATTAAATGAAGATATTTCAAAAAAAGCCTTAATAGATATGGGATATAGTGAATCTTCAATTAATACTCTTATAAATAATGGCGCAATTCAGATGTATGATAGTGAAGTTTATAGAGATGTTTATGTAGGAAAAACGAATGATAAAATTGTAAAATTAAACGATATGCAAGATGCAGCATATCAAAGTGTAAAAAAATCATTTGGTAAAAGTGAAACATTCCTCCTACATGGAGTATGTGGAAGTGGTAAAACTGAAATATATCTTTCTTTAATTGAGGATGTAATTAAGAATAAAAAAGAGGCAATAATATTAGTCCCAGAAATTTCATTAACTCCACAAATGACACAAAGGTTTAAAGCGAGATTTCATGATGATGTCGCAGTCCTTCATTCAAGATTATCAAATGGTGAAAGATATGATGAATGGAGAAGAATATTAAATGGTCATGCTCATATTGTAGTTGGTGCTAGATCTGCAATATTTGCCCCATTTAAAAATCTTGGATTAATAATAATTGATGAAGAACATGAACAATCCTATATTCAAGATACTAATCCTAAATATGATGCGATAGATATAGCGCTATATAGGTCAAAATATAATAATTGTCCATTACTACTTGGAAGTGCTACACCAAGAATTAGCGATTATAAGAAAGCATTGGATTTAGAATATACTCTTCTAGAATTAAGAGAACGAGCTAACATGAAAAAAGAGCCAATATCAGAAGTAGTTGATATGAGAGAAGAATTAAAGAGTAAAAATAAATCAGTATTCTCACGAGCTCTACATGATGAACTTAAAAATACACTTACAAGAGGTGAACAAGCAATTCTATTTATTAATAGAAGAGGATATTCAAGCTTTGTAATGTGTAGGGAATGCGGAAATACAATAGATTGTCCAAACTGTAATATGTCACTTACATATCATAAATATTCTAATAGACTTAAATGCCACCATTGTGAATATGAAATACCTATGCCACTTACATGTCCTACATGTAGTAGTAAATATATTAAGCTTTTAGGTGATGGGACAGAGAAAGCAGTTGAGGAAATTAAAAAAGAATTTCCAGGCGTTAGAGTTGAGCGAGTAGACCGTGATACAATGAATGAGAAAAACTCATATCAAATTGTATTTGATAAATTTAGAAATCATGAAATTGATATTTTAATTGGTACTCAAATAATAGCTAAAGGCCTAGATTTTCCATCTGTATCTTTAGTTGGTGTATTAAATGCTGATATTGGGCTTAAAATAGCTGAATATAATGCACAAGAAATTTCATATGATTTGATTGAACAAGTATCTGGAAGAGCTGGAAGAGATAAGATTGATGGTAAGGTAATTATTCAAACATATATGCCAGATAATCCAGTAATAAAATATGCTTCGACTCATGATTATAAAGGATTTTATAAAGAAGAGATAAAAAATAGAAATGTTATGAATTATCCACCATTTTGTGAATACATTGAGATAATGGTTTCATCAAAAAATATAACGGATGCAAGAGTTGAAGCTACAAAAATAAAGAATATAATTTTAAAAGAATGTTATTTGGTTAAGGCACTTGGTCCTTTTGAAGATTATTTATTTAAAGTAAATAATATTTATCGTTATAAAATATCATTAAAGTTTAAGGACCTAGATTTGTTTACAACTCTTGAGAGCATTTTAGAAATGTATCAATCTAATAAAGATATTAATATATCTATTACAAGGAAGTGATAATAAAATGAAAATAATATTTATGGGTACACCAGAATTTGCCTCAGTAATACTTGAAGAACTAAATAAAAAATATGAGATATCTCTTGTAGTATCTCAACCAGATAAAGAGGTAGGAAGAAAAAGGATTCTTACAAATCCTCCTGTAATATCTAAGGCAAAGGAATTAGGGTTAAAATATTTTCAACCAAAAAAGATAAAAGAAGAATATGATGTAATAATTAATGAAAATGCAGATATGATTGTAACTGCAGCTTATGGACAAATAGTTCCTGATGTAGTTCTCAATTCAGTAAAAAAAGCTATAAATGTTCATGCATCCCTACTACCTAAATATAGAGGTGGTGCTCCTATTCAAAGAGCGATTATTAATGGAGATAAAAAGACTGGGGTCTCAATTATTGAAATGGTATCTAAGCTTGATGCAGGTGTTATATATGCAACTAAGGATATTGATATTCTTCCATCAGATAATAACACAACAATGTTTGAAAAATTAGCGCTTCTTGGAAGGGATTTACTAATTGATTCAATAGAGGATATCTATAGTGGAAAAAACAAAGGTATTCCTCAAGATGAAAGTAAGGTAGTATTTTCTCCAAACATTAAAAGAGAAGAAGAAAAACTAGATTTTAATGATACCGCAATTAATTTATTTAATAAAATTAGAGGACTTGCGTTAGAGCCTGGTGCGTACGCAGCAATTAATGGTGAAAATATAAAAATATATTCTTCAGAGATAGTTGAATATAATGGAGGAGAACAAGCCGGTACTATATTATCTTTAAAAAAAGAAATTCTTGTAAAAACTTCTGATAAGGCATTAAGATTACTTCTAATTAAACCGAGTGGTAAAAAGACTATGCAATCAAAAGACTTTGTAAATGGTCAAAAGTTATTAAATATAGGTGATATATTTGATTAATTTTGATATAATTTAAATAAAGTTTTATGAAAGGAGTATAGTATGGGTAAGCTTAATTTGTCTAAGTTTAAGTTTAAAGGTCTATTTAGTAGATTGTTCGCAATTGAATATGATGTAGATATTACTGACGATACAGCCATGCTATACCGTAGAAATATAGTTGTTAAGAATATAATTTTCTTCTCAAATATGATTTATACGTTCATTTTCATGATTCTATCTATATCAGATAAAAATAGTAATAATATAGTTATTACATTAATACTATTCCCTGTAACATTTGTAGTAAACCATACATTAAAGAAACTTATTAATGGTAATGAACATGATCCTGTTAAACAGCAAATAGCGTCATATTTCTGCGTATTCTATATGTTCTTAACTGCAATTCTTTTATATGTAAAGATGCGTATGTTTACAGAAAACGCAGAAGGCGAACAACCAATTTATTCAGATGCGGCATATGTACTTATTTATTATTCGCTTGGAGTTATATCGCTTTATCAATCTCCAAAGCTTATAAGAAATATTGCCCCATATTTAATAGTTGTAGTCACAATATTACACTTTGTTACAACCCATGATGTAATACACGCTGACTACGCAAAAAGTTCATTGTCTTTTTTAAAAAATTTCTTTATATCAGATGAATTTAAAGATATTTTGGTAAGAACAATACTATTAATTGCGTTTACACTAGTTCTTTATGCACTTGCATATATAACATCTCGTATGCAAGAACAAAGAAAACAAGAACTTTTGAAAAGACAAGCAGTACAAGATGACTTTACAAAAGTTGTAGTTGATATGTTTGATATAACATTAAATGGAAATCAAATTACAGAAGGAGAACATATTCAAGGACCATTACTTGTTAAAATGGTTGAAAAATTTTCATCAATTTATGGTCTTAAACCAGATGAAATTGAAAGAAATAAAACTATTTCAATAATTCATCTTAACGGTCATGTAGATCTTGATGTATCAGGAATTGATGATAAAGACGCTCAATTTAAAAAACTAAGAGAACAAACATCCTTAGGTAATGAAATAGCTAAGAGATTAGAACTTAGAAGAAAGTGCGAGGATATCGTACGTGCGCACAGTGAAGGTTGGAGTAGTGATGCCTTCATTAAGAAAACAAAGGATATCCAAAATAATAGAGATTCTAATATAATTTTACTTTGTGATTTATATATTACATTAAGATCACCAAGAAATTATAAAAGACCATTCTCACATGAAAATTCTATGAATCTTATAAAAAATGAATTTAGTATTTATTTTGATAATGATATGATTGATAGATTCCAAAGATTCTCAAATGACTTTGAGGATTTATATAATAGTTTTGGTGAATAATAATTTAGGAGGAAATATAAATGTCACGTTATTTTACTAGTGAATCAGTAACAGAAGGACATCCTGATAAGATTTGTGATCAAATCAGTGATGCAATCCTTGATGCATATTTAAGCGAAGACCCACATGCTAGAGTTGCATGTGAAACAGTCGCAACAACAGGAATGGTATTTGTTTTTGGAGAAATCACTTCAACAGCAAGAATAAACATTCAAGAAATTGTACGTAATACAGTAAGAGAAATAGGTTATACAAGAGGTAAGTTTGGATTTGATGCAGATAACCTTGCGGTATTAACTGCAATAGACCCTCAATCTCCTGATATCGCTATGGGAGTTGATGAAACTACTGACCATGAACAAGGCGCAGGAGACCAAGGTATTATGTTTGGTTATGCAACTAATGAAACTGATGAATATATGCCATATTCATTAAGTATTGCTCATAAGCTTGCACATCGTCTAGCCTATGTTCGTAAGAATCATATTCTTGATTGTCTTCGTCCTGATGGAAAGACACAAGTAACTGTTGAATATGATGATTTTAATAAAGTTAAGAGAATAGATACAATTTTAGTATCTACACAACATTCTCCTGCAATTCCTTTAGAAGAATTACGTAAGATGGTTAAGAAATATGTAGTAGATCCAGTTGTACCAATGGATTTAATAGATGAAAATACTAAGTTCTTATTTAATCCAACAGGAAAGTTTGTAATAGGTGGACCGGCAGGAGATTCAGGACTTACAGGACGTAAAATCATTGTAGATACTTATGGAGGAGCAGCCGCACATGGTGGTGGAGCATTCTCCGGTAAGGATCCATCAAAGGTTGATAGAAGTGCTTCATATATGGCACGTTATATCGCTAAAAACATTGTAGCTTCTCATATAGCTGATCGTTGCCAAATTGAACTTTCATATGCAATTGGTGTCGCAAAGCCTGTATCAATTTTAGTAGATACTTTTGGAACTTCTAAAGTTAAAGAAGAGGTAATTGTTAAGGCAATAGAAGAAAACTTTAATCTTACACCAAAGGGTATTATTACAACTCTTGATCTATTAAGACCAATATATAAGCAAACAGCTGCTTACGGACATTTTGGACGTAATGATCTTGACCTACCTTGGGAAAGACTTGATAAGATTAATGTATTTAAAAATTTAAAGTAAAGCTTAAAGAAGTTGGATTATTCCAACTTTTTTGTTTAAAAAATAGAAAACGGCTTGACTTAGAGTTGACTTCAAGGTGTATTATTTACTTAAATAATGGAGGTAGATAAAAATGAAAGGTAATTTTAATTATTATAATCCAACAAAAATATATTTTGGTGAAGATTCACTAAAAAATTTAAGTGAAGAACTAAATAAATACGGAAAAAATGTTATGTTTATTTATGGTGGTGGATCTATAAAAAAGAATGGCATTTTTGATACTATAATGCATATTTTAAAGAGTGCTAATAAAAATGTAGTGTTTGATGGTGGAGTTATGCCAAATCCAACTTCAAAAAAACTTATTGAAGGTGTTAAAATAGCTAAAGAAAATAATGTTGATTTTATACTTGCAGTTGGTGGTGGTTCTGTTGTTGATTACGCAAAGGCAGTATCAGTTTCAATTAATTACGATGGAAATCCTTGGGAAAAGTATTTTATAAAAATGGAAGATGTATCATGCAATATTGTGCCAGTTGGAGTAGTACTTACTATGGTTGGGACAGGAAGTGAAATGAATGGCGGCTCTGTAATTACAGATCATGAGAGTGGTTTAAAAATAGGGCATGTATTTGGTGCTAATGTATTTCCAAAATTCGCTATCTTAAATCCTACATTTACATATACTGTGCCTAACTATCAAATGGTTGCGGGGATATATGATATATTTAATCATATTTGTGAACAATATTTTTCAGGTGATGATAATTCATCTTCTGATTATATAATGGAAGGTATGATGAGAGAGATTATTAGTGATTCAAAAATTGCAGTAAAAGATCCTAAAAATTATGATGCAAGAAGTAATATAATGTGGACTGCAACTTGGGCTTTAAATACTTTTGTTGGAAAAGGAAAACCACAAGATTGGATGGTTCATATGATTGGACAATCTATTGGTGGTATAACTAATGCTACACATGGTATGACTTTATCTGCAATATCTTATGCTTATTATTCTTATGTATTACCATATGGATTAAACCAATTTGTAAAATTTGCAGTAAACGTTTGGAATGTTAGCGTCATTGGTAAAACTGATTTAGAAGTCGCAAGAGAAGGACTTGAAAGAATGAAGGAATGGATGGAAGAAATAGGACTAGTTATGAATTTAGAGACTCTTGGTGTAAAAGAGGAAATGTTTGATAAGATAATAGAAGGAACATTTATTTCAGATTCTGGATATAAGACTTTAACAAAAGAAGAAATCAAACAAATACTTAGCCTAAGTATGTAACAACCCTCTCTTTTTCTATTGATAGACTTACTTTTTTTTTGTATAATATAGGAAAAGAAGGAGTTGAAGCTTATGAATAGATTTTTAGCTATTTTGAAGTCCTTTGTTTTTGATGCATTACCTGGACTATTAATGTATGCTACTATATTAGCTTGGTTTTGGTTATACGGAGCTTTCACAGGAAAATCTGGTTTTGTAGGTAATGGAACTAAAGGCGGCTTTTACGTATTATTATTACCAGCAATGATGATATTTTTGGTTTGCTTTTTTGTTAATGGATGCATTGGTGGCATAGTACCTTCATACCGCACACTTGCTCTATGTAGTGTTAATGGAGTCCAAATGGAAATAACTGAACTTAATGGTAGATTTAGTATTGCAGAAAGAGGAACTGCGGGAATTCTTTATTTTAATAGGTGTAGCGTTTATTTCACTAATATTAGTACCAATTAATGTAATTATTTGGATAATATTTAGTATAAAAACTTTGATTTTTGGCGTAAACGGAAATGGTTATAAGGGCAATTATTATGGCTTAATTAGTATGCTTGGTTTCTTGGGTGTTCTTTTACTAATGCTTCCTTCTATAATTTTTAATCAACATTATTATAATAAATATAATAATCTTGATGATCTTAGCTTTAGTATGAGTTCTGTTTCAATATATAGCCAAGGATTACAATCTGATATTAATTTCCATATAGAAATGGAAAATCAACCAAAAGAATTAAAAACATTTGATGCATATATTTGGGTTTTATATGATTCTAAATATTATAGTTTATGTGAGTTTAATTCATCAGGCACTACTCGTATGTTACTAAGTAGAAATACAACTGATGGTCCTTATAAGTTATTCCACCAAAAAAGTTCAGAAATTTATAATTTAAATTATTATATAGCGTATGAAAAGGCTACATTAAAAAATGGTAAGTTTGATTTTAAATATGATAAGAAAAAATTTGATTGGAATAATATGGATATAACTGCTTACTATTTTTATAAGCAGGTCACTATAAATGTTCAATAAAGAATTATTTTAAATTAATATAATTAAAGAGAAGTTGGATTTTTCGGTTCTTTAAAATAAGCGGAGTAGTTTGATAAAATACATCTTTAAAATAAAAGGAGTAT
>CAZJAM010000045.1:0-11339 GCA_964544095.1 uncultured Anaeroplasmataceae bacterium
CACTTCTATTGGTGTTCTTCCGGCATTAAAAGTAAAACTTGCTTAAAATCGAAGGCAAAGCCATGATTATAAGTGATTTACTTTTGGATTCACAAGATTATTATTTTTCAACTGATTATAGAACAAATGGTGACACCGACTATCAAGGTAACACAACAACCAAAAAAGTTTATGCAAACGATTATAAGTATTTGCATATAAGAAGTTGGTTGGACATAACATTCTACAATACAGCATTCTCAACTTTTGAAAAAGTAATAATTGCACAAACAGAGGTAGATAATAGCACAAATCAAGGTCTTAATGGCATGACAATACAAACGATTGGATATTCTTGCTTACTAAATACGAAGTGGAAACATATTATCCAAACGAGAACGCATATGTAGCCGGCAGTGATTATGCAAAATGTCAAGGCTTAGAAGTTCGCAATACTGGATGTTCAAACTATTGGCTACGTTATACTAAATACACAAACAAGGCATCTTATGTCGGCCACGGAGGAGCGTGTGACTACAATGCCGATTGCAATTATACATATTATGGTGTGAGAGCAGTTTGCTGGATTACATTGTAAAGAACATTTAATGCTAATGTGTTGGCATTCAAAATAAAAACATAGCAAAAAAAATTATTTTGACTAAAATATGGAGGAAAAAAATGACAAAGAAAAAATCTATTATGACATTAATGTTGGCTTTTGTGTTAATTGTGCCAACAATGTTCACACTTACCGCTTGCGGTAAAATAAAACATGAACACACATTGAAAGATGTTACAAGTGTTGAAGCAACTTGTACAACAGCAGGAAATATCGCATACAAACACTGCTCAGGTTGTGATAAAAACTTTGATGCAGACGGCAACGAACTTGAAAGCGTAACAATTAAGGCTTTGGGACATGACTATGAACATGGTACAGAAGTTGAAAACAGTAGAAAAGAGGCAACCTGTACTGAAAAAGGAGAATATTTGGTGAAATGTTCTCGTTGCAACCAAACAGAAAAGCGCGAAATCGCAATGGTTGCACATGATCTTGGTGAAGAGATTGAAGAAATTCCTGCAACATGCACAGAAACTGGAAGAAAAGCGCATAAAGATTGCAACACATGCGACGGACATTTTGATAACAACGGAAATGAAATCACAGATTGGACAATTCCAGCTTTAGGACATGACCTTGGTGAAGAGATTGAAGAAATCCCTGCAACTTGCACAGAAACTGGAAGAAAAGCGCATAAAGATTGCAACCAATGCGATGGACATTTTGATAACAACGGAAATGAAATCACAGATTTGACGATTCCAGCAACAGGACACAACTACAACGAAAAAGGTGTTTGTAGTGTATGTGGAAATAACAATTCTCATATATTAAAAACAGGCCAATATAATGCAGAAAATTTCTCAATAACAACTATAGACAAAAAAGTATATTTCAACTTTGTTTATGACAACTCAGTAACAGAAGTTAACAACGACTTGTTAATTAACACAAAAGCATTACAAGCAAAAGCAAACAGCACAGATGATGCGTTGATTGCAAGTGTTAAAGTTTACACAGAAACAACTCTTGCAGACAACTCAAAGTCAATATCAGATGTTTGCACATTAACATGCCAGTTAAATCAGGGTGGATATTTGGAATGGGTTTTACCAAGTAATACAAAATTGACTGACGGAATAAAATATTATGTTGTTGTGGAATTTAATGCTGATCAAACAAGTGTGCAATTGTATGTTGAAGCAATGGCTTAATACCATTCAAAAGAAAATTTAAAAATAACAAAAAAAGGTTTTGCAAAACGCAAAGCCTTTTTGGTTCTTTAAAATTAGCGTTTGATTGGTTGGTAGATTATCAACTAAACTACCGATTTATTTAAAGAAACACTTATGTTTGCAAAGGTTAAAATATATGCAGTAAGGTGATACAAAATCAAAAAGTTCTGATTTGTTTTGATTTTTTCTATACATTAATAATTTTAAATGTTATAATACAGTCGAGGAAAATAAAGTAGACTTTAGAAAAAACGGTGATAATATGATTTATATAAAAAGACAAATGGAAAGAATAATAAAAGAAACATCAAGGGATTATCCCGTTATAATGGTTTGTGGGCAAAGACAAACTGGTAAATCAACTATGCTTATTCATATTGCTGAAGATGATAGAAAATATGTTACGTTTGATGATTTAAAAGCAAGAACATTAGCAAAACAAGATCCTGAACTTTTTTTTGAAACATATGGAACAAAATTAATAATAGATGAATTTCAAAGAGTTCCTGAAATTTTGTTAAATATTAAAAAAATTGTAGATGAGAAAGCATATAAAGGAGAAGATAGTAGTGGAATGTTTTGGCTATCTGGATCTCAAAAATTTGTTATGATGAAAAATATATCCGAAACATTAGCTGGAAGAGTTGCTATTTTTAATTTACTACCATTATCGACAAAAGAAATAAATGGTATTGATGAGGATGTATTTTTGCCATATATAGATGTGTTAAAAAATAAACAAAATATAAAAATTACTGAAAATGAAATATTTCAAAGAATATATAAAGGTGGATTACCTAAAATTGTTTGTAATAAAGTAAATAGAGACATGTATTATTCAAGTTATATGAATACATATATTGAACGAGACGTTTCTTCTTTAGAACAAGTTGGTAAACTTGATGAATTTAGAAATTTTGTTACTTATATGGCTGCAAATACTGCTCAAGAATTAAAATATGAAAACATTTCTAAAGTAGTAGGGGTATCTGCTCCAACTATTAAAGAATGGGTAAGCATATTAGAACGTTCAGGTATTATATTTATATTAAGACCATATAATAATAGTGTTAGTAAAAGACTTGTAAAAATACCTAAATGTTATTTTTTAGATACGGGTTTAGCTGCATATTTAACTTCGTGGCCAACATATGAAACTTTAAAAAATGGCGCAGCTTCAGGAGCTTTTTTTGAAACATACGTAGTTTCAGAAATATTAAAAAGTTATTATAATAATGGCAAAGAACCTAATATTTATTATTATAGAGACATTGATCAAAAAGAAATAGATTTATTAATAATAGAGGGGGATAAAATTTATCCAATAGAAATCAAAAAGAACAAGATGCCATCTAATAAACCTAATAAAAATTTTGTGGTTTTGAATAAATTTAATTTAAAAGTTATGCCAGGTATTATTATTTGTATGAGTGACGAACTTATACCATTTAATAGGGAATGTTGGATGTGCCCTATATCTTTAATTTAATAAAAATAATTTTCTACCTTTATTAACTATAGAACTTGATGCTTTTGACGATTGTATACCTATAATATAAGGTTGATAAATATGTAACCGAAAAAGTATTCAAAATAAAAAGTTTTTCGGTTAGAAATTAATCGTAGGAGATAACCTGATAAAGAATCATTTCAAAATATATAAAATAGAGATGTATAAGCAAGCCTATTTTTAAAATAGCTTGCTTTTTGTTTTGATGTATTTTTTGGAAAAACCGATAGAAGCATAATTAAAGTGATTGTTTTTTAAAATTCCAAAAAACTTTGCAAAAATAGGAAGTTTTTACTGAAATTCCGTAAAAACTTGCAAAAACATAAAGTTTTTACTAAAAATTCATATAAAATATGATATATAATTAAACTATAGCTATAGTAATCTATAAAGAGGGGGTAATAGATTATGGAGAATAAGGAAATAGATCTTATAACAGCAGAAGATGCTTACCAAATAATGATTGAAAAAATCAATTATGTAAATCAGTTTATGAGTAAGCATTTTTATGATAGTGAACAATATTATGAATATGAAATATTAAATAAATCAATTGTTTTTTACAAAGGAAGACAAAGAAATCCTAGAACACGTTCTATGTATGCAAAAGCATCTTTTGATGATGTATTTAAATATTTTTATAATGTATTAAAGTTTGAACTAAATAATGATGATGAATTTAAAACAAGTTATAGTACAACCAATGATAAATTATGTGTAGATTTCTCTTTCTACTTAATAATTTATGGAGATGAAAATAAGAAAAAGCCAGATGTAGTTGAAGATTTTGTTCCTATATATAGAGACGAAGATAAAGATTTGTATTTAGAATATAAAGAAAAAATTAAAAAGATTGATTTAGAGAAAAAAGAAAAGACAAGAAAAGTTGAAGAAGAAAAATCAAAAAAAGAAAAAGAAACACATGAAGCAGAAAAACAAGCGCGAAAAGAAGTTAGGGATTTAAAAAAGTTAGGAAATAAATTAAAACTTCAAGAAAAAAAAGAAGCACGTGAAGCAGAAAAAAAGGCTCAACAAGAAAAAATAGATAATGAAGAATTAGAAAAAGCAGCTCAAAAAGAAAACTTTGAATTATTAGAAAATGAAATTATAACAAAGAATGATAGTGTAGTATATGATAGTGTTTCACTTGAAAGAAAGATTTATCTTTCAACTGAATTTAACTCTCAAATGCAAAGATTATCACGAACTAAAACAGGAAAAACTTTTTATGAACCACTATGCACTGTTTTAAATAAATTAGCGACTCTTAATAAAGAAGATCTAAAAAAATATCTATATATGTCTGTTGAAAAGAAATTTAAATCAGTAGATAGAAATCTTTATAAATTATATGTTAATGGAAATTCTGGTAATAGGCTTATATATATTTATGGAAATGATTTAAAAAATGATAAATATAAAAATTCAATTATAATTCTTACATTTGTAAAAGATCATGATAGACAAAATAGGGAAGCACAAAAAAATGATAAACCAATAGATACTAATTCGTTAGAAGAATATGTATTAGATATTGAATCATCTAATCATAGTGAAAAGATTTTTAAATATGTAAAATCACCAACCTTTAAATATAGATTTATATTATCCGATGAACAAGAAAAAATGGTTCAACTTTCCATGCCAGCGCTTATAAAGGGTAATGCTGGCGCAGGAAAGACTGTAATATCATTTGAACTATATGAAAGGCTTAGAAAACAAGGATATGATGCATATTATATAACTTTTAATAATCATTTAGTAAATTACGCAAAGGATTATTTAAAAGACGAATCTATTGATAATAAACATTTAGTAACAACTTCAAATTTCATGATGAATATGCTTTCAAAAAAGCCTGATAATTATATTGATTTTACAAGTTTTAAAGATTGGTTACATAATGATAAAACAGTAAAAAAAATGCGTATAACAGATGTTTCAACATATGTTTTATGGACTTTTATAAGAGGTGTTATAAAAGGACATTATATGGATTCTTATGAATATTATAGTAAAGAAGAATTTTTCAAATATATTCATAATAATGAGCCAAAATATGAAGGTGTAAAAGAAAAAATATATGAATGCTATAATTTATATCAAAAATATTTAAAGAAAAATGATTTGTTTGATGATAATGATTTGGCATCTATTATAATTAGTAAAAAAATACGTGAAAATTATTATTTTATAGTAGATGAGGTACAAGATTTAACAAAAAGAGTATTATACGCATTAATTCATATGACTGAAGGGAACCAAATATTTATGTTTGGTGATCCTAATCAAACAATACAACCAACAATTATTGATATAAATTCTATACAATCATATTTTATAGATACTATAGCGTATAATAATTATAAAAAAGAAAAACTTCCTACAACATATCGTAATGGTAAATCAATACTTAAATTTATTAATTATCTAAATCAATTAAGAATTGATTTGATTGGTAAATCAGATACGGAAGATGATACGGTAATTGTATCTAATAGAGATGATGGGGAAGATTTATGCGCAATAAAATCTATTGGTAATAAAGATTTAAATAAAAGGGTATTAGAGCTTGCCTTAAATAATCCTAATACTTATATACTTGTATCAAGTGATGAGGAAAAAGATAAACTAAAAAGTATAAATCCTGACTTTGATACTCGTGTATCTACAATAGAAGATGTTAAAGGTCTTGAACACGATAATATTATTATTTATAATTTTGGGCAAGATAATAAAAAATATATAAAAGATATACTTCTTGGTAATGGTAAAAAAGATACTTTTTCAAGAACTTTATTCAACCGCCTTTATGTCGCTTCAACACGTGCTCGTAATAGAATAGTAATACTTGAGGATAATAAAGATATAATATATGATGAATTCTATAAAGGAATTATTGAAAATAATTTATTTGAAGAAATAGAACTTTATATAACATCTAAAGAAACTAATCCTGAAATGTGGTTAAATGCTGCTGAAAATTATAAGAAAGAACACTTTTATGCTTCAGCAGAGTATGCTTATACTAAACTTAAGAAGATATTAAATACAACTGATTATGATGAGGATATAACACTTTGTGAAGCGCTAGAAAGTGTTAATAATAAGGTTAATAATAGAAGCATACCGCCTCAAAGAAGATATGAAATACTTGCACAAAATGTAGATATCTTTATAGAAAATATGGAATATGATTTTATATATGACGCATTAGAAAGATTACATCAAAATGGAGTTGAATATACTGACCTTTATTATTATATTAAACTACTTAAAGGTATTAGTTGGACCGAGAGTGATTTAGATAACATAGCTAAATTAACATCCTTAAAATTTTTAAGTCGTGATATAGCGTTTATAAATAAACATTTTATTAGTGATGGAGTTAAATCACTTAATGATAAAACAAAAGAAATAGAAAAGATAATAGGAGAAATAGTATGAATGAAAGTGAAGTACAAGCAGTTATAGATAATTTAAATAAAGCTAATAAAAATTTTGATGAGGTTATAAGTGCATTAAAGCTTCTTGTAAAAAATAGAGAGACTTTTACCTCTGAGTCTAATAAGGTTTATGATGTAGTTGTAAAAGAAAATAATTCAATAGATTCAAGTATTAAAGAACTTAACGAAAAACTTAATAATAATACAAATTTATATAATAATTTAATAAATATTATAAATGAAGATAAAAAAGAAGTAGATAAGTCTAAAGATAGACTTGTAACCGCTGTTTATAACCTTAAAAAAGATTATGAGGATAAAATAAATGCCCTAGAAGCAAAGTTAGATAAAATTATTTCTGCGCTTAAAATAGAAGAGAATAATTCAAGTGATTCAAAAGAAGAGAATAATTCATTAGATGAAATTATAGTAAAAGTGTCAGGATATGTTAAAGATGAAAAATCATCATCTAAAGTAGAACCTAGAATAATAAAAAATAAGAAAGGAAAGCTTATAATATTAAAAGGACTAGATAAAAATAATCAAGAATTTGAATTTACTTTCCCAATTAATGATGGAGAGAATTTGAATGATATAAATAATCTATTAGAAAATAAAGAAATTACAATTTATAAGAAACAAAATGGTAAATATACTTGTGATAGAGAAAAATTATAATTGCGTTTAAAAGAAAAATTATGATAAAATAAAGTATATCAAGAAAGGTAGGAATGATATTATGATGTTAGAATTTAAGAAAATTAATTCATCTTGCTTTTCGAGAGGAAACGTTAATTCTTCATATTGTTAACTAGGATATTATATTTTTTAATTTTATTTATAATATCGGAGGAAAATAACATATGAAAGTAAATAATTTGAAATTATCATTTGGTACTAATCAAATATTTGATGGTGCTTCTTTTATGATAGAAAATAGTGATAAAGCCGCTATTGTTGGAGTTAATGGTGCTGGGAAATCAACACTATTTAAGGTCTTGTTAGGATTAGAAAAACCAGAAGAAGGTAGTGTAGAAACTAACAAGATGAAAATAGGGTATCTTCCACAAGAGGTAGTGGTAGAAAATGATACTATTACAGCTTATGATTATATAAGCATGGGAAGACCTATTTTAGAATTAGAAAATAGACTTACAAATCTTTATAATTCACTTATGGACGCTAAAGATGATGAGATAAACAAAATATATAATAAGATTGATATGATTCAACATGAACTTGATTATTATGATTACTATAATGCTGATAATCAATTAGATAGCATAGTTAGTAAAATGAATATTAAAAAAGAATTATTAAATCAACCACTTAAAACATTATCTGGTGGTCAAAAATCAAAGGTTGCTTTCGCAAAGCTTTTATATTCAAAGTTTGATTGCTTACTTTTAGATGAACCAACAAACCATTTAGATAATGAATCTAAAGAATATATTTTAAACTATCTTAAAAATTATAAAGGGCTTGTGCTTGTTATTAGTCATGATATTGAATTTATTAATAAGTTTATTAATAAAACAATTTATCTAAATAAAGCGAACCATAAAATATATGTTTTTGATGGTAATTATGATGACTATATTAAGAAGTATCAAGAAATGGAATATGCTAAAGATAAGCTTATAGAAAGACAAGATAAGGAAATAGAAGAATTATCAAATTTTGTCAAAATCGCTAATCAAGCATCAAGAACTAATCATCACTTAAAAGCTATGGGACAAGAAAGAGCTTTAAAACTTGAAAAGTTAGAAGCTTCAAGAATTAAAAAAGAACAAAAATATGGAAAAATACATATTGATATAAAACCAAGGTTTGCGCCTGCAAGAATGCCACTTGAAGTTAATGATATTACTTTTTCATATAAAGAAGGAAAAAAATTATACGAACATCTTTCTTTTAATTTACTTGGTACAGAGAAATTTTTAATAGTAGGACCAAATGGTATTGGTAAATCTACATTACTTAAAATTATTATGGGTAAATTAAAACCACAAACTGGAAAAGTAATAATTGATGATAAAACAGATTATGCTTATTATGCCCAAGAGATGGAAACACTTGATATGAAGAAAAGTATTTTAGAAAATTGTATTCTACCAGAATATACTGAAACTGAGGTTAGAAGCCTACTTGGTAATTTCCTTTTTTATAAAGATGATGTTTATAAAAAAATTAGTACATTGTCTCCAGGGGAACGAGCAAGAGTCGCATTAACTAAATTACTTCTTGCAAAACCTAATATGCTAATTTTAGATGAACCAACAAACCATTTAGACCCTGATACTCAAAAACTTATTGGTGAAAACTTTAATGAATTTAAGGGTACTATATTAATGGTTAGCCATAATCCATCATTTGCTGAAGCAGTTGGTATTACAAGAATGCTTGTATTACCAGTTGGTAAAATCATTCCATATTCACATGATACTTTGATGTATTATCATGAATTAAATACAAAAGAATAAAAATTAGATTTTATGAAAGGATTAATTATGAAACTTATTGATAGTCATATACATATTTGTAAATATATAAATGGTTTTGGTTCAAGAGGTGAACTTATACCACTTGGAAATGGTATGGTAGAATATGCTGATGGTAAAACTTTTAGAATAATACCAGAAGGCATGGGAGATTATGGATTCTCTTTAGAAACAGCTATTAAAGTATTAGATGAAAATAATGTAGATAAAGCTGTAATACTTCAAGGAAATTATTTGGGATATCAAAACTTATATGCATATGAAGCTATGCAAAAATACAGAAATAGAATTGTATCAGCGGCAACATTTGATCCTTTTTCATATGAAAGAGAATCTATTGTAAATCATTTGTTTAATGAATTGAACTTTAAAATAATAAAGTTAGAATGCTCATCTGGAAGTGGATTTATGGCAAACCATAATTTTAGACTTGATTCAGATGAGATGCAATATATTTATAAGCTAGCTTTAGATAAAAATATAATTGTAGTAATAGATATAGGACGACCTGGAAGTATATCATACCAAGTTGATATACTAGCTAATATGGTAAGGAAATATAATAAGGTTTCATTTGTTATTTGTCATTTGATGGCTCATCAAATAGGACAAATGGATTTGTTAAAAGAGAATTTAGCAAAATTTAAATTAGATAATGTCTATTTTGACTTAGCATCAGTTATTAATAATACTAAAGAGGAATATCCATATCCTGAAGCTTTAAGTTATATAAGAGAAGCTATTAATATTGTTGGTAGTAATCATATAATGTGGGGTACTGATATGCCATCTGGTATTAAAGTAAATAGTTATAAGAAAAATATTGATTATATTAAAAATTCTAATTTATTTACAGAAGAAGAAAAAGAAGATATATTCTATAATACTGCGAATAAACTATATTTTAACGAGAAGTAATATACAATATAGTAATCTCTTTTTATTGCCATTTTTTCGCTCCTAATGAAAATTTGTGGGCTTTTGACCACTTTTTTTCAATAACTATGTTTTAAAAAAATAGTAAAATTATTAAGATTATACTACGGGTATAATTTATTTTGACACCATTCGAAATCAAGTAATTGCATATTTTTAGACACCAAATCAAACACTATATGCATATTTTTGGACCATATTTTTAGCTTTACATGCATATTTTGGGACTTTGAAACTCATTTAAATTTAATCAACCACAATGAAATTTAGGTTGTTTTAGAAACTAATATTAAGAGAATTTCAAAATGTTATAAAGATTTTATCGTTATTTAACACTTAAATTGATATAATATATCTATAGAAATCAAAAAATATGTTGTGCAGATAGTAATATAGAATAATAAGAAGGAGATATATAATCTTTCGCACAAAAGGATTATATTTAATTTTATGGAATATTTGAAAATTAAAGCTGATTATAAATATTTTAAGGGAAGATTAACTAGAACTTTATATGTTAAAAAGGATATTAAATTACATGAATTAGGATGCGTACTAGTGACTGCGTTTGGCGGAACATTTGAACATTTCTTCCTTTTTGAAACTAAAACAAAAAGCTATGTGCCAAAGACATTTATGGAGGATTTTGTTGGGCCAAATGATCTATATATGAATGACTATACTATTAGTGATTTAGGTGATTCATTTACTTTTGAATATGATACTGGTGATTCTTGGGATTTTAATGTAAAGGTGTATAAAAGAACTAAAGAAATTGATTCTGATAATTTTGCTTTTATTATTGATGGAGTTGGACAAGGAATATGGGAAGATAATTCATATTCATTAGACAAATATTTAAATGGTGAAATAACTAACTTAAATGAAGAAGATGATGAAGAAGGTATTTATTTCCCATGGAATTTTCAAGTTGAAAGCTTTGCTGATTTTGATTTGCCTATAGATAAGGAATTTATTCAAGAGGATTTAGATACTGTTGATATAGATATTGAACAATATTTAGCAATGAAGGATATTAGCGATTAATATATAATAAATTTAAGATAAATATCACAATAAAAAAATAAGGTGAATTTCATGACCCGGGGTGAAACTCACCTTTTTTGATTTGAAAATATAAATGTTGTATAAATTAATTAAAACTCA
>CAZJAM010000046.1:0-11286 GCA_964544095.1 uncultured Anaeroplasmataceae bacterium
CAATGCAATAACTAACGTTTCTTTTGAACTTTTTTCTTGTCGTAATAATATTAAAATTAAGGCATATTTTGATATGCCTTTTTTGCGCGTTTAGGAGGAGTTTTATGAAAAAGGGATTTTGGAAAATTATTGTAAGTTTAGTATTAATATTTTTAATTATGCTTACAAGTTGTGGTAATAAAGATTCGAAAGCTGCTTGTTACATCTCAGCAAATGGTGATATTTGGGGTGATTATCAAAGCACAGTTGATAGACTTTATGGTGTTCGTCCAGCATGTTGGATTAATTTATAAACTAATTTTATTAAGGATGTGATAATAGTGAAATATTGTAAGAAATGTGGTAACGAATTATTTGATGAAGCAGTGAAATGCCCAAGATGTGGAACAATGTGCAATGAGATAACACAAAATAGGGTGGTATATTATGAAAACCCAATATGGTGGATATTATCTATATGTTTTAATTTCTTGTTTATTGGCGCAATTTTTGGAATAGTAGGGCTTTGTGAATATAAGCAAAAATATGCACCAAGACATAAATTTCATGTGGTTATGTGTGTTGTAGGAATTCTTTTACCTATCTTTTGGATTATATTATTATGTTCAATTGATGTAGAAGAAGATGTAGAGTTAGTTGTAAAAACATTAAACAATTATTTATGTGGAGGAAAATAAAATGGAAGAATTAAAAAAGGAAGAATTTATATATTGTCAAAAATGTGGTGCAAAAAATTCCAAAGGAGCTAACATTTGTCAGAAATGTGGATGTCAAATAAATAAAAATAGTTTTATATTAAAATGTCCTAAATGTGGATCAACTGATATTGAACTTAAGACAATACCAGAAAAAAGACAATTTAATAAAGGAATGTGTTGCCTAGGAGCTCTTGCTTTAGGTCCATTAGGAACATTATGTGGTATAGGATCTAAAAGTAAAGCTATAACAATAAAAAAATGTAAGAATTGCGGTAATGAATTCTAAAAAATATAAACCACTTACAGAAAAACAATATATAAGATGGCAGAAAGCAATGAACTTAGGTTATAAAATTTGTAGATGCCATCAATTAAGTGAAAGAAGCTTTCACTATAAAGGAATGCAATTTCCTGTATGCGCAAGATGTAGTGGTATATTAATAGGCTTTAATATTGTAGGACCAATAGTAACTATATTTACATTTGGTAATATGTATGTATCATTACTACTTGTGGCCATAATGTGTATAGATGGCTTTTTACAATTATGGAATATATTAGAATCAAATAATATAAGACGATTAATTACAGGAATAGGATATGGATACGCAATATTCTCTTTTATAGTTCATATAATAGTTAAAATTATATATTTAGTAAACTTATAAATGGGTGTTTGAAATATTAGACAAAAATTAATAGGTATGGTAAAATATACATAGGTAAATTCAAACAAAATACTATGTGTTTAAATAAAACCTTATCTATTGTTATAATTTATTGAATAGGACTATTTTTAATGACTTAATAGACTAAGGTTAGTATAGCTTTAGTCTATTTTTGTTTTTTATCAAAAACTATGTTTAAAGAGAGGTATAAGTATGAAGAGGAAGGTATTAAAAGGGTTATTATTTTTGAATGTTATATTCTCATTATTTATAATGAGTTTTTCTTTATTTACAAAAGAAAGCTATGCAGATGAAGTGTCGTTTGATTCGGTTAGTGAGATATTTTATGATATACATGGAGACATACAAACTACAGGTATAAAGGTATCAACAGAATCTATACCATCAAATGCTTCAGGCTATGGTGTTGAGATTAATGGTACAAAATATAGTTATACATCTAAGTATGCATATGGATTTTATATGGTTGATGTATCAGGGCTTAGCGCAAGCACTACCTATACATTAAAACCATATTACACACTTGATAATGCAAGTTATTTATATGGTTCTAATTATACTTTCACAACATCTAAGGCATTAAATGTTTTAAGAGAAGGATATAATAATGGATATGGTTATGTATGTAATGCTTGTAAGATAGATGTTGGTCGTACTTATAACTATGCTACACTATCAAGTGGTAGTGTTTCAAATTCTGCCTTTTCATTTAAAAAAGGTGATAAATCACAAGAAGAATATTGGATGGATATATTATTTGATAGCGGCACAAATTGTAGACATACAACAACAAGTGCTGATGGATACAAATTATACATCCAAGATAATGGCACAACTTCTAAACTTACATATAACGAGACTGTAAAATTAGGAACATATAACAATAAAGTTGATGTTTGGCAAGTGCCTGAAATATCTAGTGATGGAAAATATGTAAAAGTTACATACTACGTAAGAAACATTAGTTCTTCTAGTATAGATGGATTAAAAATAGGTTCTTTAGGACAAATGGAAATAGGAAATAAATATGAAGCTAACCCTAGTTCTAGTGGTCCACAAGTAGTTACTGAAACAGCATATGGATTACTTGTTACACGTGATAGCACAAAAATGGCTTTAGTTGTAAATGATGGTTATACAGACACACCAGTGACAACTCTTTCTTATGGATTCCAAGCAAGAGAAGATCAAGTATTTGTAACTACATCTGATTATTATGATGCTAAATATGCTTCTAGAATGTCTATAGGATATTCATGGACACTAGGTTCTCTTGCATCAGGTGAGATAACAAAAGTTAGTGTAGCTTATGCAAATAGTGATAGTAGTGTAATATCATCAGTTCAAAAAGATTTATATGGTGAATCAGTTGGTGTTGGTGATAGTAAGACTATAAGTAATGGTAATTCTAATATTACAATTAAAAATACTTATGATGGTGTTGACTCTAATCACCCTGTAAGAATTAAAAATGGTAACACAATTGTTTTAAAGGCTAATGGTAAAGTCTCAATTGATACTGATAATGATGGTGTTGTTGATAACACATACAAAGCTGGTAGTAGTGAGACTACACTAGGGTTTAATAATAATGGTGACGTTATTATAAAAAGTGGATCAATTGTAATAGATGATACAACAAGCGATGTAACGCTTGGTGGTAAAACTATAACTCATAGTAGTGGGGATTCGATTACAATATATGGTGATGGCAATGGAGGCGGTTATTTTAATATACCAACAAATACTGCAGTCACAATAGATAGATTATATAAAAATAATGGTTCAAAAAATGTAAAAACAACTTTTGATTCACAAGGAAATACTACCCTAACTGTTCCAAATAATGGTTCAATTATAGTAGATGATGAGACATATAATGTAGGTAAGAAAGGTGCTACATTTACAACAGGTGAGGATTTTAAAATCACAAGTGGCTCAGTATGGCTTGATATTGACCAACAAATTAAAATTGGAAATAGTGAAGTTCAAAATAAATATAATGATACTATTATAGTAAACGCAAGTGATTCTTATAATGGTAATTTTACAATACCTTCTAAAGGTGCAGTTATTATAAATGATAAAAAGATAACTGCAGAAAATGATACAAATGTTACAATTTCAGGTAGTGATACATACATTAAAACTCCTGCCGGAAGTTATATTTTAGTAGATTCTAAAAAAATAGTTGCCGACTCTTCAAATGATACTACCACAACTATTGATAAAGACGGGGTTACCACAACTACTATTTTAAATGGTGGAACATCAACTATTAATGGAACAGATATTACTGCAGTTGATTCAAATATTGATGTAGTAATTAATAATGATTCATTAACTGTTACAATTCCTGCATCTAAATCAGCTACTATCGCTGGCACTACATATAAGGCAACTGATAGTAGTATTGCTAAAATAAATGTTATAAGTGATGAAACAAATACAGAATGTAAATTAATATATGGTCAAATAGAATTACAAAAGGGTCAGTCAATAGAGACAGGTACCTCTTTAAGTCTTGTAACTAATACAAGTGAAAACGGAGATACAATTATTGTGCGTTCTAAAGATAATGGTACAATGGCTACTCTTGTAGTTCCTGTAAATGGTTCATTTACAGCTGATTCAAATGTTGCGAAAAATATAAGTGAAAGTAAGGATGATGTTACATTTGAAATTAATGCTGATGGTAAGGTTTCTGCTAATGGACTTTTAAATGAACAAACAGTTACAATTAATGGAAAAGAATTCAAAGGACTTGATTTAAGTGATGTTGCGACAGGTAATTTAACAAGTGGTTATAACGCAACAGTTACAATACCAATGGACCGTGATAATAACCCATTTAAAGTATATAGCGTATACTTTAGTGGTTCATCATTTAGTATTTCAACACAAAAAGGTGGAACATTCTCAAATGGAGTATATGGTTCTAGTAATGTAAGTTCAATTTCAACTTCATCATTACTTACAAGTGTTCAATACACTGCAAAAGATGGCGCAACTATGGAAGATGTAAAAGCTGACCTTTCAGCTATTACATATAAAGGTGCAGGTACTGTTACAATTACTGCCGCTCAATATTCACCAAAATCAGCAAATGGTGTCACTGATATTTACTATAATGGACACTATTATAGATATTCTACAAGTACACTAAATTGGAAAAACGCAATGAATGCTGGTGGAGATACTTCAACATATCCTGGATATAAGAGCCACCCAGTTACTCCATCTACTGATGGTGAAAACAAAATGTTAATTACAATACTTGGAAAGTATGGTGATCCTAAACGTATTTGGCTAGGTGCCGTACCAAGTGGCGCAACAGGCGTTAGCAGTAGTGGTCTTCCAGATGCTGGATATACTCTAAATAGACGTGGTGGAGATAGTACAGCTTGGAAGTGGATTTGGGGTACACCAGAGGCTAACAAGGCACTTCCAAGTGGTACAAATTTCTGGTCTGATGTTCAACCAGATGGATCTTCTGCATCTCCATCATATGTAGTATATATTGGTTTCCAAAGTACAACAAAGTGGGATGACCTTTCAAGTGATAATGCGCTTGGTGGATATAGTCAAGCATATTATGTATTAGAATATTCTCCATATGATACTGATACAAATACTTGGGTTTATGACAAAAATGGAGATAGTGCGACTTCTGGATTTAGTAATGTACAAAGTGTAAGCCAAGCTTATGATTCAAGTAATGTTGGTAAATTAAGCGATGGAAAAAATCTTGATGGTTATAGTACTAAATCTATTGAAAATCCAAAAGATACAAGCGGAGATACTATTAGTGTTGTAAGCGATAAGACTAATAAGAAAGATACAATAACTATTCCTACAAGTGGTGGTGTTGTATCAATTGATGATATTAAATATAAAACATCTTCAGATAACACAGTAATTGAAGTTACAAGTGACGTGGTAAAACTTACAAGTGGTGCGGTTATACTTGATTCAAATGAATCTATAAAAGTAGGAAATAAAACTATTACAAATAATGGTAATACTACAATTTTAGTTAACTCAAGTGGAGAGGTTATAGTACCAAGTGAGGGTAATGTATTAATAGATGGTAAAAATATAACAAGTGAAAATAGTGAAATTAAAGTTATAATTAACTCTAGTGGAACACTTACTACAACTATGCCTAATAGTGGTGATATTATTACAATTGATGGATATGAATATACATCAAGTGCTACTAATACAAAAATAGAGATTAATGGTGATAATAATATCCTTACATCTGGTTCCGCTACACTTAGTGAAGATTCTTCTATAAAAGTAGGAGATAGAGTAATTACAAGTGTTAAAAACGCAGTTACTATAAGTGCAGACGGAGAATTAGAACTTTCAACTGATAGCTTTGCACAAATTGATAATGAAATAATAGAAAGTGGAGTTGTTAATAAACTTACCGCAAAAGTTTCAACAACTAATATAGAAGTTACTATTCCTAAGAGCGGTGAGGCTTTTATAAATGGTAGTTCAATTAAGAGTAGTGATAATAACGAAACTATTGTAAATATTTCATCAGATAGTACTATAAATGTTACTATGCCAAATAGTGGTGATATTTCTGAAATAAATGGTACTACATATACTGCAGGTAGCGATAACGCAAATATTTTAGTTACAATTACTAATAAAAATCTAGATGGTGGCGCAGTAAAGCTTGATAATTTAGAAACAATTAATGTTTTTAATAATAAAGTCACAGTTAAAAACATCGGAAATAAAGAAATTGTTATAACTAAAAAGAGTGATGGTACATATTGGGCAACAGTTCCAGTTGACGGTGCATTTAGCGCAGGTAATAATAAGTTTACAAATACATCTTCCGAGTCTCTTGATATAGAGATTTTAGAAGATGGAACTCTAGTATTACCAAAAGAGGCAATAGGTGAAATATCTGGTAATATTAAAGTTACAACTACAACTGATGAAACAGATACTATAACTACATTAAATATACCAGATAATAAGACTTATACTTATAATGGTTCAACAAAAGAAGTAGATGGCCTAGAAAAAGGGGATAAAATAACTATTAATGGTATAGTTAAAACAATTGGTGAAGATGGAAGCATTTCACTAGATGAAACTAACCAAGTAGAAAATGATGATGAAGTAACAATAAGCCCAGTTGAAACTGATGTAGTAATATACGTTAAAAATCCAACTGGTACCGCAACTTTTGAAGTATTAGTACCACAAGTAAATACTGGAAATACTACTATTACAAAAGACGGTGTTTCAATTGATTCAGAGGGTGACTCTGTTGAGATAAACGGAAAAGAATATAAAGCCGGAGTTGATGGCGCAACATTCGAATTTAATGATGATGGAGATTTAACATTATCTGATGGTTCAACTACTGTTAATGGAAATGATAATATTAATGTTAATGTATCTGGTAATAATATAAATATTACTACAACTAATAGCGATGATAGTATTACAACAACTGTTTCTACATCAAAAGATGATGGAAATGGAACTATTAATGTTAATGGAAGTAGCACTATAACTATAGGGGATACTACATATAACACTACAACAGATGGTGCTGAAATAAGCATTGACACAGATGGTAACACAACACTATCTAATGGATCCGCTACAATAGGTGGTGGAGAGTCAATTAACGCAAGTGCTGGTGGTGTAAATGTTAAAGTTACATCTAGTGATAACACAACAAACACAACTGTATCTACAGATAAAGATAATAATTCAGTTACTGTTGATGGAAGTAGCACACTAACTATTGGTGATGACACTTATACAACAGGAGATAGTGGCGCAGAGTTTACTATTACAAAAGATGGTAGTGGTACTCTTACAAAAGGAAGCGCTATAGTAAGTAATGGTAATACTATTAACGTTGGAAAAGGTAGCGCAACTATTACTAATAATACTAATAGTAATATTTCAGTAGATGTAGATAATGATGGCGTTGGTACACTTAGCATTCCAAGTGGTGGTAGTATTAGTGTTGGTGAAGGCACAAACGCAACTACTATTACATCATCTGAGAATTCAGACACTACAGTTACAATTGATTCAAATGGTAACACAACCATAACTATTCCTGATGGTGAAGGTATAAAGGTTCAAAATAATACTATTTCAGGATCAACTGATACAACTATTAATGTATCAAATGATGGAACTACTACAGTTAATACACCAAATAGTGGTAATAACATTAAAGTTAATGATAAAGAATACACTACATCATCTGATGATACAAAATTAGAAATAAAAGATAATACAGTATCTATTGTAAGTGGTGGAGTAACACTTGATAATGGTGAGGATATCAATAGTAATGGTAAAACTATAAAGAGCGAGACTACTGCAGAGGGTCAAAGCGTATCAGTTAGTGTTGATAGTAATAATAATGGTGTAGTTTCTATGCCAAGTGGTGGAAAAGTAAGTGTTGGAGATAGTGATTCTACAACTACTATTGAAGGAAATAATAACACAACAGTTTTAATTTCAACAAATGGTACTACAACAGTTACTACAACAACTGCATCAGATATTATAAAAATTAATGATAAATCATATGATACTACAAAAGATAATACTACATTAGAAGTTAGTGACGATGGAGTTACATTAACGAGCGGTGGAGTATCACTTGATAGTGGTGATAGTATTAACACTAATGGTAAAACTATAACTGCTGATTCAACAACTGAGGTTAGTATTGATGATGATAATAATGGTATAATCTCAATTTTATTTGGTGGAAAAGTAAGTATTGGAGATAGTGACTCAACAACTACAATTGAGTCAGACTATAATACAGAAGTTAGTGTATCAGAAAATGGCACAATAACTACTTATACATCTACAAGTGGATATAATATTAAAGTTAATGATGTAGACTATACTACAACAGATAATGGTACTACATTAGAAATAAGTGAAGACGGAGTCACATTAACTAGTGGAGGAGTAACACTTGATAATGGTGAGGGTATCATTACAAATGGTAAAACTATAAAGAGTGAGACAACAGATAGTGGAAAAACTGTAAATGTTAGTGTTTCTGGTGATGATAATATAATTTCTATGGAAAATGGTGGAATTGTAAGCTTTGGTGAAGGAGAAAACAAAACTACTATTGAAGGAAATGGTAATACAGAAATTACTGTCTCAAAAGATGGCACAATAACTGCGACAAGCCCTGCTGGAAATAATATTAGTGTTAACGGTAATGAATATACTATATCTTCAGATGATACTAATCTTGAAATAACAGAAGATGGCGCAACTCTTACAAGTGGAGGAGTAAAGCTTGATGATGGTGAAAGCATAATTACACCTGCTACTACTATAAAGAGTGAAACATCTACTGGCGCAGTAATTGATGTTAGTGTTAGTGATAATGGCAGTGTAATCTCTATGCCTGATGGTGGAAAAGTAAGTGTTGGCACAACTACTACTACAACAGTTGAAGGTAATGGCAATACAGAAGTTAATGTATCATCCACTGGCACAATAACTACAACTACAGAAACTTCTGGAGATATGGTTTCAATTAATGATAAAGAATTCGTTACATCAAAAGATAATACAAAGCTAGAAGTAACAAATGATGAAATAGAGCTTGTAAGTGGTGGAGTAACACTAGATAATGGTGAAGTTATTATCTCTAACCACACAACTATTGAAAATAAGACTGCAGGTAAAACTCTTGATGTCTCTATAGAAGATGATGGAAATGGTGGAAGTAAGTCAACAATTAATGTATCAAATGGTGGAAGTGTTCAAATTGGAAATACTACAATAAAAGGTGCTGATGGCGCAAATACAGAAATTGTTGTTGATAACGATAACAATATTACTATAACTATTCCTGATGGAGAAAGCATTGAAGTTTTAGGAAAAACAATTTCAGGTAGCACAGGTACTGAAGTTTTAATAGATGAGTTTGGTAATGTTAATGTAAAATCTCAAGCAACTACTGATACATTAAATATAGGTGACTCTTCATATGAAACTGTAAAAGATAACACACAAATTGAAGTTACAGATAACGGAAATAGAGTAGTTAGTGGTGGAGTTAAGGTTAGTGGTACTACAACTATCCTTTCAGATAGTGGAAGCACAATTTCAAAACCTACAACATCAACTGGTGATGTATCTGTTGTAATAAATGATGAAGGTAAAGAAAACATTATAGTTTCATCAAATGGACAAGTAACTATTGATGGTAAAAATTATAATGCAGGAGATACAGATGCTACATTTACAATTGATGATAGTGGAGTACAAATAGTAGATGGATCTGTAACACTTGATGGTGCAGTTGAGATAAAAGTTGGAGATACATCAATTGATAATAAAGTAGGAACTGTTACAATTGATGGAAATGAAGACGGAAGTGGAAAAGTCACTGTATCTGATGGTGGAAGTGTCGAAATCAATGGTAAAACAATCACAAAAGAAGGAAACAATGTAGATATTAATATAACAACTGATGGCAAGGCCACAGTAGAAGTTGGATCTGATGACACACTTGATGTTGATAATCAAACACTAAGCGGTGGAACATTTACAATTGATTCTGATGGTATTGTTTTAGGCAATGAGGCAACTATAACATCAAGTGATGGTAAAACATCTATAAAAGGTGTTTCAAAGGATTCGTCAGATGAAAATTCAAAAGATACAAAAGTTGATATCGCAACTGATGGAACTATTACATTAATTGAAGGAAAGAGTACTGTATCTGGTGGTACAGTAACTGTAAGCTCTAGCGATGATATTACTGTAACAGTCCCTGAAAATAAGACATATACAGTAGACGCTGATAATGGTACTGTAAATGGAATTGGTGAAGGAGAAAGTGTTACAATTAATGGTGTAACATATACATCAGGAAGTACTGATGGAAGCTTCTCAATAGATGATCCAACATTGTCTACAGGAGACAAGGCTACAATAGATGCTGGAAACGACGCAAGTATATCTATTAGCGATAGTGCTAACTCACCAAACGTAATAATTTCTAAAGATAACACTTCTAGCACAACAATTGAAAAAACAGAGAATGGCACAAGTGTTAGCGTTGGAAATGAAGGAGACGAATTCAGCGTTGGTGGAAAAACATACATGGCTGGAGACGGCGGCGCTACATTTAATGTAGATGATAAAGGTAAGGTTACATTAACAGATGGAACTGTAAAAATCGAAGAGAATAATAAAGCTATCTCTATTGGTGATAGTACTTATAAAACTGGTGATAATGGTGCGTCTGTTACATCAGAGGGTAAAGTAGTAGATGGTTCTATTAAGTTCGATAAAGATAGCGAAGTTAAAGTTGGTAACAGTAATACTATAGTTTCAAATGATGGTAATACTACAATTGAAGTTAATAGTGATGGAACTATAACTACAACTGATGGTGGAAATGTATTAGTAGATAATAATGAATACAATACAAAAGAAGATACAACACTTAAAGTTGATAATAATGGTAATGTAATTATTAAAGAAGGTTCAGTTGATATTACTAACGGAACTACAATTATTGGTAATACTGGTACTGAAATTACAAATTCTGGTAATTCTACAATTACAATTTCAACAGATGAAACTAATAATAAGGATAATATAACTGTATCAAATGCTAATGAGGATGTAACTATTGATGGTACAACTTACAAAGCAGGAGAAGCTGATACAACAATTTCTGTTGATAATAGTGGTAATAAGACTCTTGAAAATGGTTCAGTAGAATTTGATAATGGTAAAGAGATTAAAGTTGGAGATAACTCTATTACAAACTCTGGAAATACAAAAGTCACAGTAGATTCAGATGGTAATGTAGGAGTTCCAAATAATGGTAAAACTACAATTGGAAA
>CAZJAM010000047.1:0-11206 GCA_964544095.1 uncultured Anaeroplasmataceae bacterium
AAGAATTTAGTCTTGCAATATATAAACTCACAGGAATTTAAAATTTCAATTAACAGGATGGTAAAAATAAAAAAAAGAATATTGATTAAAATACAAAAGTGTGGTATCATTTAAAAGCATATTTATTATGCACATTCTGCCTGCGTTTAAATGTACCAGGCCATAGACCATAGGAGGTGCGCAAATTATGAAAAAGTACGAGGTTATGTATATCATTCGCCCAACTCTAGATGCTGATGCAACTGCTGCTACAGTAAAAGCTTTAAATGAGGTTTTTACTAACAATGGTTCAAAAGTTTTAGAGGTTAATGAGTGGGGACTAAGAGAGCTTGCTTATGATATCGAAAAGAATCATAAGGGATACTATGTTGTTTTAACTGTTGAAGCAACTGTAGAAGCTGTTAATGAGTTCAATCGTGTAGTTGGATATAACGAAAATGTTCTTCGTCATATCGTCGTTAATGCTCAAGAGTAATTAAGGAGGATATTATGATTAATAATGTTGTATTAGTTGGAAGAATTACAAAAGATCCAGAATTAAGATATACACCATCAAATGTAGCAACTGTTTCATTTTCAATCGCAATAGATAGAGCTTATCAATCACAAAATGGAGAAAGACAAGCTGATTTTATCAACTGCGTTGCATGGAGACAATCTGCAGAATTCTTAGCAAAATATGTTAAGAAGGGTTATATGATTGGTGTTACAGGTTCAATCCAAACTAGAAACTACCAAGCTCAAGACGGAACAACTCGTTACGTTACTGAAGTTGTATGCAATAGCGTACAAAATTTACAAGGACGTAATGATGCTGCTGCTGATAACTCTGGTTATCAAGCACAACCATCACAAAGAGTTAGTGCTCCAAAAGCTCAAGAAAAGCAACCTGATAAATTCGATGTATCAGAAGTTGCTGAAGATGATTTACCATTCTAAAGAGGAGGATATATATTATGCAAAGAAACAATTTACATCAAAGAAGAAAAAAGGTTTGCTATTTCAGAGCAAATCATATTGAGAATATTGATTTCAAGGACGTTGATCTTTTAAGAAAGTTTGTAACTGATAGAGGAAAAATCTTACCACGTCGTGTTACAGGAACTTCTGCTAAGTATCAAAGAAAGCTAGCTATCGCTATTAAGAGAGCTAGACATATGGCATTACTACCTTTCACAAGAGAATAATTGCACATAAAGAAATCCAAAAGGCCTTGCTTATTTGTAAGGTCTTTTTTATTGATATCATTTAAATAAATTGATATAATACTAAATAGAGGTGTTAATATGAAAAGAATAATTTCTTCAGTTTTATGTGTATTAATAACCGTAACTTTTGTGACTTTCTATTTTAGAGAGCCTTTTGGTTTTAAATATCCCATTATATATATAGGTATTGCTGCTTTTTTTGGACTAGTTGCTGCTGTAATAATTACTACATTATTTTATGATAAACAATCTAAGAAAGTTAAAAGACTTGAAAATAGACTTGATTCATGGAATAACATTTCATACCACGTTCGTGAAGCAGGAGACCTTGCGTTTAACGAACTTCCAATTGGAATTTTAGTTTATGATGATGATTTTGTCGCTAGATGGGCTAATAAAAATATGAAGACTATTTTTCAATCTTCAATTATAGATAAGCCACTTTCTGAAATATCAGAAGATATTTTAATGAATATAAGAGCAAAGGAAAAAACTTTTGTTTATAAATTTAGTGAAGACTTTTATGAAGTTATAAATAACTATGAAAATAATATCTTATATTTCTTTAATCAAACAGATCGTGAGAATTTAAAGATTAGATATAATAATAGAAAAACTGCAATCGTTATTATTTCAATTGATAACCTTGAGGAATCAATGAAAAGATTTGACATGCAGGCACAATCTAATATTCGTGGAGAAATACTTGGAGAAATAGCTGATTATGCATCAGACCATCAAGGATATCTTCAAAACTACAATGATAGACTTGTAATTGTTGTTGACCAAGAGCATTTAAATCAAATGATTACAGATAAGTTTGATATTTTAAATAATATTCGTGAAATTTCTGTTCGTGAACATTTAAAAACATCAGTATCTATTGGTGCTGCTTGTTATGATTTAGGATATGATGAACTTGGTGTTATGGCTCAACAAGCATTAGAGTTAGCTGAAAAGCGTGGTGGAGATCAAGCTGTTGTAAATATTGAAAATCAAAAAATTCAATACTTTGGTGGTAAGGCTAACGCGCTTGAGAAAAATACGCTTGTTAATGCACGTGTGCATGCAACTGCTATTAAGGACGCAATTATGGCATCGTCAAATGTAATTGTTATGGCACATAGAATGGCTGATGCTGATGCAATAGCTTCTACATTACTTACTATATCTTTAGTAAAGTCTACAGGAAAACCTGTTGTAGGACTTTATGATGAGAATAATGTTGATTCAACAGTTAAAAAACTTATAAATAATTATTTAAAGTATGCTGATCCTGAGCTTGTAGAGGATTTAAAGCCTTTAAATCAAGTAGAAATAAAACCTACAACATTATTAATATCAGTAGATACACAGTCACCTACGATTGCAATGTATCCTGAAATTTTAGGACAAATAAAGGATTTAGTAGTTATTGATCACCATAGACATGGTGAAGTTGAATTCGCAAATCCTATTGTTAACTATGTTGAACCATATGCGTCATCTGCAGTAGAGTTAATATCTGAGTTATTTATGTTCTTCGGAGATGACTTAAAGATTTCTCCAGCGCTTGCCACTATGGCACTTGCTGGTATAGTTGTAGATACTAATAACTTTACATATCGTATAGGAAGTCGTACTTTTGAAGCTGCATCAGTTTTAAAAGATTATGATGGAGATATGGCAACTGTACGTAATCTTCTTCGTGATACATATGATGATGAGGTATTCCTTGCGAGCGCAATATCAAAGGCAGAAATTTTCCTTGGAAAGTTTGCGATTGTTAAGATACCAGATGATAATATTTTAAAAGAAAGACCAATACTTGCCAAAATCTCTGATAGACTACTTCTAATTGATAATGTTGAAGCAGCATTTACTATTGGATGTGTTGAACGAGCAGGATTTATTGGAGTTTCAGCACGTTCACTTGACCAAATTAACGTTCAAATAATTATGGAAGAGCTTGGTGGTGGAGGACATTTAAATGCTGCCGCTTACCAAAAGGAAGGAACAACTGTTGAAGCGATTTATAATCGCTTAGTTGAAATTCTTAAACGTGAATATGATACTACAGGAGGAGAAAATATGAAGGTAATATTACTTGAAGATGTAAAGGGTAGAGGAAATAAAGGACAAATTATTGATGTAGCAAATGGTTACGGAAATTATCTTCTATCTAATAATTTAGCGCTTATAGCTAATGATGAAAATAAAAAAGCGCTTGAAGAAATGAAAGCAAAAGAAGAACAAGCTGAGCTTGAGCATAAGCAATTAATGGAAAAGCTTAAGGCAGAAATTGAGAAAAAGCCAATTAATCTATATATTAAGCTTGGAATGGATGGTAAATCATTCGGTCATATTACTGCAAAGCAAGTTTGTGATGAGTTTGAAGCACAAACAGGAATTAAGCTAGATAAAAAGAAAGTTGAACTTCCAATTGAGATAACAACAGTAGGAAATTATACTGCAACAGTTAAATTACATAAGAATGTAAATGCTACAATCGAAATAAAAGTATTAGAAAAGTAGAGGGTGTATCATGATTAATCCAACTGTACCTAAAAATATAGATGCAGAAATCTCTCTTTTAGGTTGCGTGCTAATCGATGGTGCACAAATGCTTGCGCTAGCTGATGTGCTAGATGGTGAAGATTTCTACGATGCTAAAAATAAAATAATTTATACTGCTATGTTAAATATGCAACAAGAAGATCAAAAAATTGATCTTACAACAACAATAACATATTTATCAAACAACGGTTTATTAGAAGCAGCAGGTGGTGCTGAATATTTATCTAATATTGCGACACATAGCTATACTACTGCATATATTGATTCATATGTTACTCTTGTTAAAGATGCATCTTTAAAAAGACATACCCTAGATAGTTTAAATAAACTACTTGCTGCAGGTATGGACCCTAAAATAGATGCAAATGAATATTTGACAACTGCTGAACAAACAATATTTGAGTTATCTAAATCTAAGAAAACATCATCATTTGTAAAAATGAGTGAAGCTTTGGAGAAAGTTAGAGAGAATGTTGATTTTAATGCTAAAAATGATAAAGATATAATAGGCCTTGATACTGGATTTGCAAATCTTAATGAAAAAACATTAGGATTTCAACCAACACAACTAATTGTTCTTGCAGCACGTCCTGGTATGGGTAAATCAGCTTTAGCTATGAATATTGCCGCAAATATTGCAAGATTAAATAAAGGCGGACATGCTCGTGTTGCGGTTTTTAACTTAGAAATGAGTTATGACCAATTAGCTGAGCGTATGATTGCAACAGAAGCTTCAATGATTGATTCAAAAACATTAAAAAGTGGTAAGTTTACTGAAACACAAAGTAGAGCTTTCATGGCAGCTTCATCTAGACTTGAAAATCTAGATATTGAATTTGATGATTCATCAAATACGACAATTGAAGATATAAGAACTAAATGTAGAAAACTTGCAGCATCTGATGGTGGTCTTGATTTTGTTGTTATTGACTACCTTCAATTAATAAATTCATCACATACATCTAAAGGAAAATCACGTACTGAAGAGGTATCTGATATTTCACGTTCACTAAAAAATATGGCACGTGAATTAAGAATACCTGTTCTTGCCTTATCTCAACTTTCGCGTAAGGTTGAAGAACGAGATGATAAAAAGCCTCAAATGTCAGACCTTCGTGAGTCTGGAGCTATTGAGCAAGATGCAGATATTATAATGTTTTTATATAGAAAAGGGTATTATTCTAAGACTGATGAAGGTAAAAATAATCCGTTTACTGAACTTAATATAGCAAAGAACCGTCAAGGACAAAGTGGAGTAAATATTTATTTTAACTTTATTGGAAAATATTATAAGTTTGAAGCAACAACTGATTCACATGAATCAGATGATTTTAAAGAGGAGTAATTAATATGTTAGATAGACTAGATGCTATTGAAAAAAGATATGAGCAAATAAATGCAGAACTTCAAGATCCTGCTATTGTCTCTGATATAAAAAAACTAACAGCATTATCTAAAGAGCAAAAAGGTATGGAAAAAACCGTTATACTTTATAGAGAATACAAAAAATTAGTAGATGCAGTTGATGATTTAAAAGAAATGAAAAAGGAGTCTGATCCTGAAATTTCTGAAATGGCAGCATTAGAGTTAAGTGAAAACTTATCACGTCAAGATGAAATAATGGATGAAATTAAAATTCTATTATTACCTAAAGATCCTAATGATGATAAAAACGTAATTGTTGAAATTAAAGGTGCAGCCGGAGGAGATGAAGCAAACATCTTCGCAGGAGATTTGTTTAGAATGTATTCAAAATATGCTGAATCAAAAGGATGGAAGATTGAAGTTATGGATGCACAATCAGGTGCAGCTGGAGGATATTCAAATATTTCATTTAAAGTTTCAGGAGATTCAGTATATTCAAATCTTAAATATGAATCAGGTACACATAGAGTTCAACGTATACCTACAACTGAGGCAAATGGTAGAATTCAAACATCTACAGCAACAGTATATGTAATGCCAGAAGCTGAAGAAATTGATGTAAAGATTGAAGAGAAGGATTTAAGAATTGATACATTCTGTTCATCAGGACCTGGAGGACAAGGAGTTAACACTACTTATTCTGCAGTACGTGTAACACATATTCCAACAGGAATTGCTTATGCTTCTCAAGTTTATAGATCACAACATGAAAATAAAGCTGCAGCTTTGAAACTTCTTGCAGCTAAATTATATGCTATCCAAAAAGAAGAGCAAGATGCTAAAGATGGTAATGCTCGTCGTGGAGCTATAGGAAGTGGCGATAGAGCTGAAAAGATTAGAACATATAACTATCCACAAAACAGAGTAACTGACCATAGAATTGGTTTAACTCTTCAAAGACTCGATGCAATAATGGAAGGAAAACTTGATTTAATCATTCCAGAAATCATTAATGAAGTTCAAAGAAGAAAACTAGCTGAAGTTACTGAAAATGATAGTCAATAATTGATTTTTGAACAAAATTCATTATAAAATATTGATATTTTGACAAAAGTAAAGTATCATATAATAAAGTGATTATGAAATATAGTTATAAGAGATATTGAAGAAACGAAAAAAGAAAAAAAGAGAATTATATTTATTACGCTTTAAAAAAATGGCGTTCATACAAAAAAACAATTATAATAATGCCATTAAAATTTTGGGAGGTAATTGTATGAAGAAAATAAGAAGAATCTTATTATTTTCGCTATTAGGCTTACTTGTTGTAGGAATCGTTTTAGGGTTTGTACTAGGTGGAACTGATAGCTTTAGTAGCTTTTTATCAGCATTATATGAAGGTTACTATGATTTTGATATCGATCAAGATAATGCAACAAGAATACTTATTTACACAGTATTCGCAATTCTATTTACTGCAGATGCATTTGCACTAGCAGTTCAAATAAGACGTAAGAAGAGTAAAGCATTTCCAATCTATACTTTCTTTACATTATTAGTCGCAATGTTTATTGTATTCTCAGCAAAAACTGGAATTAATTATTTAAAGGATAATAAGTTAAATGGAATTATTGGACTTGTATTTATTTCAATAGAAGGACTTGGATTATTAGCACTTACATTGCTTGCAATCCCAGAGGCAATTGAGCATTCAGAACTTACTGCTAATGCTAAGAAGGCTGATGGATATAAGATTGCTGATTTAGTTGTTGGATGCGTTGTAGCTGCAGTATATGTAGCTGTACTAGGAATCGTTTCAGGATTTAAATTCGATTTATTTAAGTCTATTGGAATGTTTAAAGCAATATTTGCAATAGTTGAAATATTTGTCTTTGGAATAATTGCATATCGTTTGATTAAGCAAAAGAAGCCAATTGCATCTGTTTTGATGCCAATCGCAATTCTACTTGTTGAATTAGTAGGATTTACATATAATAATTATGGAATTATCATTTTAAAGAATACAAAAGCTTTCTTTGAAAGTGGAGATATTGTTGAATTACTTCAAGCACTTCTTGTTGTAGTATATTTCTTTGTAGCAGTATTCTATGGAATGTATATTGCATCAGATTATGTTCTAACAATTTTTGAAGCTAGACGTCAAAAATTATATAATCACCGTGAAAAATATGTATATGGTGATAGACGCAAATTCGGAGATTCTATCGTTAAGGAATGGGAAGCATCTAAGGCTCAACAAGCTGGATTTGGTACATCATTTGCTGATATTGCTGCTGCCATTGAAGCTCAAAAACAAGCTGACCTTGCTGAAATTCAAAAGTCAACAGGATTACAAGGAGTTGTTCTTGATGAAAACGACATTACAAATGATAGAGATACTCAAAATGAATTAAAACTAGAGCAAGCTGCTGAGGAAGAATCAGAAATTGCTCAAGTTGAATCACGTGAAGATGATGATGATGATTCTCGTAAGGGATTAAAACAAATCAAGCTAGTTGGTGGAGAAGAGCCAAAAGAATTCAGATTAAAACTTATGACTCTAGAACCAAAGAAACGTGAAAGATATAATAAGGTACGTAATAGACTTGAATCTTATAAGAAGATTAAACAAAAGTTCTCTAATACAGTAGATTCTTATAGATATGCTGGAGAACTTGTAGCTAAGATGTCTATTATAGGAACTACTTTAAGATTACACTTAGCACTTGATCCAGATTCTTATGATGTTAATAAATATCACCAAATCGACTTATCTTCTAAGCAAAAATATATCTTCGTTCCATTTACATTAAAATTAAAGGGACCTACATCAGTAGAATTAGCTCTTCAATTAATTGATGAATTAATGAAGGGATTCGATATTCCTCAACAAAAGGGATATAAGGATAAGAACTTTGCTCAAGAGGTTGCAAATGAACTTAAGGCTCAAGGACTAATTGAGGAAGTTGATGAAACTCCTGCTGAAGAAGAAGAGTCAGAATCAGTTAAGAAGCATAAGAAGGCTCTTGCAGAAAAGTCTGAAAATACTGAAGAAGTAGAAAGCGCTGAAGAGACTGCATCAGAAGAGACTCAAAGTGTTGCTGATAACGCAGAAGAAAATGCTGAACCAGCTCAAGAAGAGACTAATGCAGAAGAGGCTGAAACTCCTAGTGAGGAAGCACCTGCTGAAAATGCAGAGAATGAATAAAAAATATAAACCTACGATAATAATTTCGTAGGTTTTTATTTGCGCAAATATGCTATAATGTTTATAGGTGAATTCAAATGAAATATAGAGAATTATTGAAATATGGTAACGAATATATGATAAAACATAACATGGAAGAAAGTGGTGCGCTATTTTTACTTGAATATGCATCAGGGAAATCTTCTCCAAATCTTTATGCTTCTCTTGATGAAGATGTAGATAAAGATATAGAGGATAAGTATCAAACTTTATTAGATGAGCATTGTATTAAGAATAGACCTATTTATTATATTATTGGTCATGCCCCTTTTTATGGATATGAGTTTATCGTAAATGAAAATGTATTAATCCCTCGTTTTGAAACAGAAGAACTTGTAGAACATGTTTTAGAGCTTTTTGATAAATACTATAAAGGAGAGCCTGTAAAAGTTGCTGATATTGCGACTGGTTCAGGTTGTATTGGATTAACATTAAAGCTAGAACAACCAAATATGGATGTAACAATAACAGATATATCAGATAAGGCATTAGAGGTAGCTAAGGCTAATAGTATTGCGCTTAATGCTGCTGCTCGTATTTTAAAGGGAGATATGTGTGAGCCAGTTAGAAATGAGAAATTTGATATTATAGTATCTAATCCCCCTTATATTCCTGAAAACGAAGAGGTACAAACAATTGTTAAGGATAATGAACCAAATATAGCATTATTTGGTGGAAGCGATGGATTAAAGTTCTATAGAGTAATTATGAAGGATGCAGTGAATATGCTTAATAGCAATGGAATTCTTGCGTTTGAACATGGATTTGATAAAAAGGAAGAAATGAGAAAACTTGCAAATGAATATTTTCCTGATGCAAATATCATTTCTTTAAAGGATTTAGAGGGAAAGGACAGAATGACTATTATAGTTAAGGGATTTAAAAATGAGTAAGGTTTTAATTTTTCCGACAGATACAGTATATGGTATAGGTGCCTCTGTGTATGATAAGGAAGGCATAGAAAGAATATATGAAATTAAACATAGACCTCATAATAAGCCTCTTGCAGTACTTTGTGCAAATATAGAACAAATAGATAGTATTTGTTATCTAAATGACTTTGCTAAAAGATTAATAAATAAATATCTTCCAGGAGCTTTAACTATAATTGTTCAGGCAAAAGAAAATATAAAAGAATCAATGAACCTTGATATGGTAGGAGTAAGAATTCCTAATTCTAAAGTAGCAATTAAAATTTTAGAGGAAAATGGCCCAATGGCCACAACATCAGTAAATGAATCCGGTGAGAGGCCACTTAATAGTTATAATGAAATAGTTTCTGTCTATTCAAAAGTAGTTGATAAGATATATGATGGTGATGAACCATCATCAAGTATTGCATCAACGGTTGTAATGATTAATGGCAATGATTTTAATATAATAAGAGAAGGACAAATTACTAGAGATATGATTATCTCTTGTAAAAAATAAATAGTTTTAGTAAAATAATAGTGTATGATTTTTGAGTAGGTAGGTGTATGTATGAATTACGATATCATTAATAAATACGTAGAAAAACTAATAGATAAATCAGCCCCAGGTAAACCTTATTGGAACATTGAGGTTATAAGAGAAGGCAAACCTTGTAAGTGGAATTATATTGATGGATGTATGACAAATTCATTAATAGAACTTTATAAGATGACAGGGGATAAGAAAATATATAACTTCGTTAAATCATATATTGATTATTTCGTTCAAGAAGATGGAACTATTAAAGGATATGAAATAGAAAAATATTCAACAGATGATATTGCTGAAGGAAGAACATTATTCTCTTTATATGATATATCAGGTGAAGAAAAATATCGTAAGGCGATAGATAATATATATGAACAAATAAAAGGTCAACCAAGAACAAAAGCTGGAAATTTTTGGCATAAAAAAATATATCCAAATCAAATTTGGCTTGATGGATTATATATGGCACAACCTTTCTATTTAACATATGAAACTAAATATAATAACATGGAACATTATAACGACATTATTTCACAATTTAAGAATGTACGTAAATTAATGTTTGATGAAAATAAAAAACTTTATTATCATGGATATGATGAGTCAAAGAAAATGTTTTGGGCTAATAAAGAAACAGGATTATCACAATGTTTCTGGCTTCGCTCAATAGGATGGTTTACAGTAGCTCTTGCAGATTGTGCTGGAATTATCAATCAACAAATGTATGATGAATATAGAACATTTACAACACTATTAAAAGAAATAGTTGATTCACTTCTTACATACCAAGATCCTAAAACTAAGATGTTCTATCAAGTAGTTGATAAGATAGGAGAAAAAGGAAATTATATTGAAACCTCAGGTTCAGCAATGATTGCCTACTCTATTTTAAAGGGAGCAAGACTTGGTGCATTACCAGAAAGATATTATAAGATAGGATTAGATATTTTTAATGGTATTTGCAAGAATAAGCTTAATTTAGTAAATGGAGAACTTGATCTTGAAGGTATTTGCCTTGTTGCAGGTCTTGGACCAGATGATAATAGAAGACGTGATGGATCATATGAATATTATATTTCTGAGCCAGTTGTATCTAATGACGCAAAGGGTGTAGGGGCATTCGTAATGGCTTATATTGAAGTTTTAAAGTATCTTAAAACACAAGAATAATATTTAAATTATGGCATATTATAATGTATGCCATTTTTTGTGCAAAAATTATAAATAAATACTTGATTTTATGTGTCTTAAAGAGTAATATATAAAAGGCTGCAAAAAAAGCATAATAAAGCCTTAAAATATAAATTTAGAAAAGATAAAAAAATTAAAATTATCCCTTGACAACAAGAGTTCTAAAGAGTAATATATA
>CAZJAM010000048.1:0-11177 GCA_964544095.1 uncultured Anaeroplasmataceae bacterium
GAGTTTCTATGGACTTAAAAAAAGCGAGAAAAATTTTATACTTTATAGCTTCAATTTACTGGCTATTGGTATTAATGATTTATTTCATAAATTTTAATAAATTAAAGAATGAAGAACTTGAAGGAATCTTTTGGATAATTGTTCTCTCTATATTTGCAGTTGCTAGTATATATTCAATATGGGGATACTTAAGAGGAAAAAAAGGGAAAAACAATTTAGTAATTAGTTTTCTTACTTTATGTACAAAGTATTCGTCTTTGTTAGGACAACTTGTAAATAGAGATTTTAAAATCAAATATAAAAGATCTATTTTAGGTGTTGCGTGGTCATTTATTAATCCGCTTTTAATGATGCTAGTTCAATACATTGTGTTTTCTACATTATTTAAATCAGACACAGCTAATTATCCAGTATACTTGCTTAGTGGTACTGTGTTGTTTACTTTTTTTAATGAAGCTTCTGGATTTGGATTAACTAGTATTACATCTAACTCTAATTTAATAAAGAAAGTATATATACCTAAGTATATTTATCCATTATCGAAATTGATATCTTCCCTTATAAATTTAGGAATATCTATGTTTCTTTTAGCTATAATAATGGTTATTACAAAATGTCCATTTACAATTAATTTGTTTTTGTTAATTTTTGACTTGGCATGTTTTATAATATTTACATTTGGCGTTATATTAATACTTTCAACATTAAATACTTTTTTCCAAGACGTAGCTTTCCTATGGAGTGTTATATCAATGGTATGGATGTATTTAACTCCAATATTTTATACAGAAAGAATTATTCCACAAAAATTTTTAGCACTATATCATGCAAATCCTTTATATCAATATATTAATTTCGCAAGAATTTGCATAATTGATGGACAAGCTCCTAATATGATATGTTATATTTATTGTTTAGTGCCAGCTGTAATAATGCTTGTACTTGGATTAACTGTATTTAAATGGAAGCAAAATAAGTTTGTACTATATTTATAGGTGATACAATGGATAAAATAATTGAGGTTAATAATGTTTCTATGAGCTTTACTATGACCAATGATAAAATAACTTCTTTAAAAGAATTTATAGTAAGACTTATTAAAAGACAATTAAAATTTAAAAAATTTCAAGCTCTTAAAAATATTTCTTTTGATGTTTATAAGGGAGAAGTGATTGGTATTATTGGGCATAATGGTGCTGGTAAATCTACTTTATTAAAAGTTATATCAGGTATTTTAAAACCTACAGAAGGAACTGTAAGTGTTTATGGAAATGTTGTCCCTATGCTTGAACTTGGTGCCGGATTTGATATGGACATGACTGGTAGGGAAAATATATATTTAAATGGTACTATATTAGGATATTCCAAAAAGTTTATTGATGAAAAATTTGATCAAATAGTTGAATTTTCTGAAATAAAAGATTTCATAGATGCCCCTATTAGAACTTATTCTTCGGGTATGATAACTCGTCTTGCATTTTCTATAGCTTCAGTTATTGAACCTGAAATATTGATAGTCGATGAAATCTTGTCTGTTGGAGATATTAATTTCCAAGCAAAGAGTTTGGCAAGAATGAAGGAATTGATGCAAGGTGGTTCAACAGTATTGCTAGTAAACCATGGAATAGAAACTATTCAAGAAATATGTGACAAAGTGATTTGGATTGAACATGGTGAAATCATAAAAATGGGAGAGGCAAAAGTTGTTTGTGATGCATATTTAGAAGCTTCAAGAAAGGATTAATTATGATTGATGTTGATATAGTATGTCCAATATATAAAAATCCTTATGAAATAAAAAGATTTTGTGACAGCCTTTTAAATCAAGAAAATGTACACATAGTTAATTTGGTTTTTCCACATACTTTATCAAATGAAGAAGTTGATGAAGAAATAAGAAAACTAATTCGTAATTATAATGGCAAATCATTTGAAATTAAAAAAGATGAATTTTCTCATAGCTTAACTAGAGAAAAAGCTGTTAGGGACTATTGTACATCGAATATTGTAGTGTTTGCATCAGAAGACATAGTACTTTATGATAATTATTCATTATATAATTTAGTTTCTCAAATTAATGAGGAAGTAGTTTATGCATATGGAAAACAAATATGCAAAAATCATTCAATAGAGCGATATACTAGAAAATTTAATTATGGTAATAAAGATATAATAGTATCTAAAGATGATATTGAAAAATTACAATTAATGGCTTTTTTTGCATCGGATGCATTTTCTGCTATTAATAGAGATGTCTTCTTAAAAGTAAATGGATATAATAATTATAATGTAATGATGAATGAAGACCAGTTGTATGCAAAAATTATATTAGATGCAGGGTACAAGAAAATGTATGTATCTAATGCTTTGTGTATACATTCACATAAGTATACTCTAAAAAGATTATATCGTAGGTATTATAGAACGGGAAAATTTTATAAAGATATAAAAATTTTTAATGAATATAAAAAAATGAATGCTGGTAAAAAGATGGCATTGTTTGTTTTTAAAGAATTATTAATTCATTTCAATGTTTTAATGTTATTTAGATTCCCATTTGATATGATGGCAAGATATTTAGGTCTCAGAAAGGGGCAAAAAGGTTAATATGAAAGGTATAATTTTAGCAGGTGGATCAGGTACACGCCTATATCCACTAACTTTGGTTACAAGTAAACAACTATTACCAATATATGATAAACCAATGATATATTATCCATTGTCTACTTTAATGCTTGCGGGCATTAAAGATATATTGATAATATCAACACCAGAAGATACACCAAGATTTGAATCATTATTAGGAGATGGTTCAAAGTTTGGTATTAATCTATCATATAAAGTACAACCATCTCCAGATGGTCTAGCACAAGCTTTTATTTTGGGTAAAGATTTTATAGGTGATGATGCATGCTCGATGGTACTAGGAGATAATATATTCTATGGAAATGGATTTATAAAAGCATTACATAATGCTGTAATAAATGCAGAAAATGGAAGATCTACAGTATTTGGATATTATGTAACAGACCCAAAAAGATTTGGCGTTGTAGAATTTAATAAAGATGGCAAGGCCATCTCTATTGAAGAAAAACCAGAGGACCCTAAATCTAATTATGCAGTAGTAGGCTTATATTTCTACCCTAAGGGAGTATCAATAGAAGCAGAGAAAGTAAAACCATCTGCAAGAGGAGAACTTGAAATTACTACCCTAAACCAAATGTATTTAGATAAAGATATGTTAGATGTAATTACATTTGGTAGAGGATTTACATGGCTTGATACAGGTACTCATGAATCTTTAGCAGATGCGACAGCATTTGTTAAAATGATTGAAGAGCATCAAGGATTAAAAGTATCATGTATTGAAGAAATAGCTTATAATAATGGTTGGATTTCTAAAGAAAAATTATTAGAAATTGCTGAACCTATGAAAAAGAACCAATATGGACAACATTTAATCAATGTTGCGAATGGTAAGATAAGGTATTAAATATGGATAGATGTTTAATTTTAATGTCTACATTTAATGGCGAAAAATATTTACGTGAACAAATAGATAGCCTATTAGATCAAAAAAATATTGTTGTTGATATATTTATATCTGACGATAAATCTAGTGATAACACAGTTAAAATATTAGAAGAATATAGAACAAATTATAGTAACATAAAATATAGAGTAAATAAAGAAAACAAAGGATTTACTTATAATTTTATTGATATGCTTTTTGATTGTGATGAAGATTATGATTATTATGCACTGTGCGATCAAGATGATATATGGATGAGTAATAAATTAGAGGCTGCAATAAATAAAATTAAAGAAACAAACCAAAGTAAAGTGCTATATTGTTCAAATTTAACATTAGTAAATGATGAATTAAAAAGTTTGGGCATGCAAGAGAAAAAAGATATACATAAAAATAGGTATTCTGGGCTTATATCAAATATAGCTACAGGATGTAGTTGTGTGTTTGATAAATCTTTATTACGATTAATTAGAAAAAATTATCCCATAGATATCTATTTACATGACTATTATATTTATCTTGTTGCGGAATTTTGCGGTACTGTAATTTATGATACTAATTCTTATATATTATATAGACAACATTATGGAAATCAAATAGGTAGTAATAAAAAAATAAGCTTAAAGAGAATAAAAAATTTTTTTAAACCGATTCATAAAACAAGTAAACTCGTTAATATATTTTATAATTACTACAAAAATGATATTCATCCTGCTGATTTAAAAAAGGTTGAAATTGTGGCTAATTATTCTAAGTCGTTAAAGAATAGATTTAAATTAATTTTCTCAGGAATTAATTCGAGAAATCACAAATTTTTTCATTTAATTCAATTTTTGTTTAATAAATTTTAAAAGAGGTCATATTATATGAAAAAAATCATTGGTAATTTTAAATTCATAGAAACATCTATTAAAGATGTATATATAATAGAGCCAAAGAAGTATGGAGATAATAGAGGATACTTCATGGAAACATATAAAGAAAAAGATTTTAAAGAAGCAGGTCTTCTTTATAATTTTGTTCAAGATAATCAATCTAAATCTAAAAAAGGAGTTCTTAGAGGTCTTCATTTTCAAAAGACTTATCCTCAAGCAAAACTTGTAAGATGTATTGAAGGAGAAGTATTTGATGTATGTGTAGACTTAAGAAAAGATTCACCTACATATGGTAAATGGGAAGGTGTAGTATTATCTAGTGAATCAGGTAATCAGTTTATGATTCCAAGAGGATTTGCTCATGGTTTTGTAGTATTAAGTGATACTGCAACATTTTGTTATAAATGTGATGAATTATACCACCCTGAAGATGAAGGTGGTATAATGTGGAATGATCCAAATATAAATATTATTTGGCCATATAAGGATGAACCATTACTTTCAGAGAAAGATAAGAAACATCCTTTACTTAAAGAATGTAAGATTGAATTCTAAATGTTTATGTAGAAATTATAATTAAATAAAAAATACAAATTGTATTTTTATTTGATTTAAATTATAATGTAAGTAGAGGTGATTTAATATGGAAAAATATGTATTACTTAAGTTAAGAGTTAATGGCGTTAAAGGAATTGAAAAAGAATTGGAATTTAATTTCTCTAATAGTCTTTTAAAGCGCTCTTTTGATAATTCAAATTCCCATGTTAAGGCTATTTATGGATCTAATGGTGCAGGTAAGACTGCCGTAATATATGCAATGAGAATGTTCAATCAATTGATTCAAACAAAAGATTATATTTCTCTAGCTAATTACGATGGTACATTTAAAAAAATTATAAATCAGAATACAAAAAAATTCTTTATTGAAACTACTTTCGCTTTAATTGATAACGATTCTAATATAAAAGATATTTATATTCAGTCGTACACTGTTGAACAAAAGAAAAAAGATGAATCATATTTCATTTCTTATGAATCTTTAAAAAAGCTTATTGGCTTAAATTTATCTATTACAAATAAGACAAAATTGATTTATGAAGTGTGTTTAAATAAATTAAAGTTGAATTGTGATAAAGAAGATTATGATATTATTGCTTCAAGTTGTACAAATTTATTAGGAAATAAATCCTTCATTCAAATAATTTCAAGTGATGTTGAAAAATTATATCATAAGGTAAAATATAAAGAACTTTTTGTATCACTAGGTTGTTTATCACTTTTTTCAGTAAATACAGTTGTAGTAATTAATGATAACGATAAAGACTATATAAGTCCGTCTAAATTTATTGATATATTTTCTAATATTTCTAAAATAAAAAATGAAGACACAAAAATGTTTGATGCCTTAATCCAAAGAAATAAAATACCTTCAAGTAACGATGATATTGTATTTGTGAAGTATTTAGATAGATATGAAAAGGAAATATCAGGGGTAACTAAATTTCTTAAAGTTTTTAAGACTGATTTAGAAACAATTGAAATTGAAAAGAAAATAGAGGGTGAATTTTATCATTGTAGAATTATTCTTGTCTATAAAGATGGTAGAAGAATTGATAAGCAATTTGAAAGTGTTGGTGTAAAGAAATTAATTGGATACTATGATGCTTTTTGTAATTTAGAAAGAGGAGGGATTGTATTTATTGATGAATTTGATGCAAACATTCATGATGTTTTGTTAACAAAATTATTAGAATACATTACTTTTTATACAGAAGGTCAATTTGTTTTTACTACCCATAATCTTAATCCAATGCATATTCTAAAAAAACAAAAATATGCAATAGATTTTATTTCTAATGATGGATATGTAACGTCTTGGAAGAGTAGTGGTAATTATGATCCTGCTTCCCTATATTCAAAAGGCTTAATTGATAAATCTCCTTTTGATATGAGCCCTAGTGATTTTATTGGAGTCTTTGAGAATGAATAAAACAGAAAATAAATATTTACTTATTATTGTTGAAACAAGGAAAGGTGCTAATACTGATGATACATATATCAAAGAAACAATAAAAAGATTTTATCCGGGAATGCATAATTTTACTACTAAGTTTATTTATATTGAATCTAAAAGTGCATTTAATTCAAAAAATGTAAATCGTGATATCAAAGAATATGTTTCTTATTCAACAGTAGTTGGGATAATCCAATGTATTGATTTAGATGATTATGATACATCAATAATTGCTCAAAATCTTAATAATAAAATTGAACAATATTGTCAAAAGAAAAATTATGATTTGGTTTGGTTCTGTAAGAATGTAGAAGATGTATATTATTTTAATACTAGAATTGAAAAGAATAAAAAAGTTATAAAAGCCAAACAATTTATTCAAAATAATATGATTGAAACTATTGATGAAAAAAATTTAAAAAGTCAAATATATTCAAAAGGGCATAGCAATATATTAAATGTATTAGATAAATATTATAAAAGGAATAAATAATTTCTAGATAGTAAAGGAGATTATGAATGAACAAAGACATAAAAATCCTTGTCACTGGTGTGAAAGGTCAGTTAGGTTATGACTGCGTAAGAGAACTAAAGGTGAGAGGTTATACTAATGTTTTAGGTATAGATAAAGAAACATTAGATATCACAGATAAAGAAAAAGTTTTAAACTATATAAAAGAATATAAACCAGATGTAGTTATGCATAATGCTGCATGGACTGCAGTTGATAAAGCGGAAGAGATGAAAGACTTAGTATACGAGGTAAATGCATTAGGGCCTAAATATATTGCAGAAGCTTGCAAGGCTATCGGCGCTAAGATGGTATATATTTCAACAGACTATGTGTTTGATGGAATTGGTGAAACTCCTTTTGAAGTAGATAGTCCAAAGAATGGACTTTCTACTTATGGAAAAACTAAAGGAGAGGGTGAAGATTTTGTTACATCTATCTTAGATAAATACTTCATAGTCCGTATATCATGGGTATTTGGTATTAATGGTAATAACTTTGTTAAGACTATGCTTAAACTTGCTGATATGGGTAAAACAAAGTTAAATGTAGTATGTGATCAAATAGGATCTGTAACATACACATATGATTTATCTAAATTATTATGTGATATGATAGAAACTGATAAATATGGTATCTATCACGCAACCAATGAAGGATATATATCTTGGGCAGAATTTGCACGTGAGATATTTAAATTATCCCGAAAAAATGTTATAGTAAATGAGGTAACAACTGCTGAATATAAAATATTAGTACCTAACCAAACAGATAGACCTCTTAATTCTAGAATGTCTAAAGTATCTTTAGACAAAGCTGGATTTAAAAGACTTCCTGATTGGAAGGATGCACTTAAGAGGTATTTAAAGGAGCTCGGTGAAAATGTCTAAATTCTTAATAACAGGTGGAGCTGGTTTCATTGGTGGAAACTTTCTACATATTATGGTAAATAGATATCCAAGTGATCAATATGTATGCATAGACGCATTAACATATGCAGGTAATATGGAAACATTAGCTCCTATTATGAATAAACCTAATTTTAAGTTTGTTCATGAAAATATTTGTAATAGAGATAATGTATTCAAATTGTTTGAGAGTGAACATTTTGATTATGTTATAAACTTTGCGGCAGAATCTCATGTAGATAGGTCTATTGAAAATCCTGAAATATTCTTGCGTACTAATATATTAGGTACACAAGTATTAATGGATGCATGTAGAAAATACGGCATCAAAAGATACCATCAGGTATCTACTGATGAAGTATATGGAGATCTTCCACTAGATAGACCTGATTTATTCTTTACAGAGAATACACCAATACATACATCAAGTCCATATAGTGCATCTAAAGCCGGTGCAGACTTACTTGTTTTAGCATATAATAGAACATTTGGATTGCCTATAACTATTTCAAGATGTTCTAATAACTATGGACCATATCATTTTCCTGAAAAGTTAATTCCTTTAATGATTCAAAAAGCATTAAAGAATGAACCACTTCCAGTATATGGAAATGGAAGTAATGTTAGAGATTGGTTATATGTAGGTGATCACTGTAATGCCATTGATTTAATAGTAAGAAATGGTAGAGATGGTGAAGTATATAATATTGGTGGTCATAACGAAAGAACAAACTTAGAAGTAGTTAAGACTATTCTTTCTACATTAAATAAACCAGAATCTTTAATATCGTATGTTAAAGATAGACCAGGACATGACTTAAGATACGCAATGGATCCAACTAAGATTGAAACTGAATTAGGATGGATTCCAGAACATAACTTTGATAGTGGTATTAAAGAAACTATCAAATGGAATTTAGAAAATAGTGTTTGGATTTCGCATGTTGAAAGTGGAGAATACCAAAATTGGTTAGATAAGAATTATAAGAAGAGATAATTATATATTTTTTGAATTATAGATTATAATGAATAATAGTGATTACTATTGGTTTAATAAAATTAGCAAAGAGGCGAAAAAAATATGGGTAAAATAGCAAATAAAATATTGCCAATAGGTACAAGAAGAAGAAAAATAGTTAAACTAACAGGGAAAGCACTTAAACATCCATTAAAGTCTTTGAAAGCTTTGAGTCCAAAACATATTAAAACATTATTTAAAGAGTTAAAAAGCAAAGATTTAGATCTTTTAGAAAGACAATTTAATATTGCTGTATATGGTATTAATGGTGAAGTAGAAAAAACTGATATAATCCAAATTAAACCTAAAGGTGATTTTAAAAAATATGATGAGTTGACTTTTAAAAAATATGATAACCCATTAGTTAGCATAATAATTCCAGTCTATAATCAATTTGATTATACATATAATTGTTTAAATTCTATTTTGAAAAATACTATTGATGATATTAGTTATGAAATTATTATAGCTGATGATTGTTCTAGTGATAACACAAAGAGAATTTTGAAAAAAGTAAATAATATTAAAGTAATTAGAAATGAACAAAATTTAAAGTTCTTATTGAATTGTAATAATGCCGCAAGTAATGCTTGTGGAAAATATATTTTGTTTTTAAATAATGATACTCAAGTCCAAAAGCATTGGTTGAAACCTCTTGTTGATTTGATTGAATCAAGTTATGATATTGGAATGGTAGGATCTCAATTATTATATCCAGATGGCCTACTTCAAGAAGCTGGTGGAATTTTATGGAAAGATGGTAGTGCTTGGAACTATGGTAATAGACAAGTCCCTAATGCTGCAGAATATAATTATGTAAAAGAAGTTGATTATATATCTGGTGCTTGTATAATGATTAAACATGATTTGTGGAATGAAATAGGCGGTTTTGATAAAAGATTCGCTCCAGCTTATTATGAAGATACAGACTTGGCATTTGAAGTTAGAAAACATGGCTTTAAAGTAATGTATCAACCTTTATCAAAAGTTGTTCATTTTGAAGGTGTTTCTAATGGAACAGATACTAAAACCGGCTTAAAAGCATATCAAATTGAAAATGCTAAGAAATTCTATGAAAAATGGAAAGATGTTTTAGAAAAAGAACATTTTGAAAATGGCAAAAACGTTTTTTTAGCTAAAGATAGAGGTCAAACAAAAAAACAAATACTTGTAATTGATCATTATGTACCTAATTATGATAAGGATGCTGGTGGAAAATGTACCTATATGTATTTAAAAATGTTTTTAAAAAAAGGAATGAAAGTTACCTTTATTGGTGATAATTATGCAAAACCAGAACCATATTCTACCGAACTTAATCAATTAGGTGTAGAAATTTTATATGGAAATTATTATTACATAAATTATGAAGAATGGTTAAAAAATAATTTAAGATATTTTGATTATGTATATTTACAAAGACCACATATTTCTATTAAATATATAGACATTATAAAAAAATACTTTAAAGGTAAAATATTTTATTTTGCTCATGACCTACATCATATTAGATTATATAGAGAATATTTAATAAGTCATGATGAAAACACATTGAAAGAATCTAAATATTGGGAAAAAATTGAAATGAAATTATTCTCAATGGCTGATGTTGGACATGTCGTTGGATGTTATGAACAAAAATTAATGCAAGAAAAGTTTCCTAATAAACCTATAAGAAACATACCTCTTTTTATTTATAACGAATTACCAACTGTTGAAAAGAAGTTTGTTAATAGAAAAGATATTATGTTTGTAGGAGGCTTTCAACATGCACCTAATGAAGATGCAGTTTTATGGTTTGCTAAAGATATATTTAATAATATTGTTGAAAAGATACCTGATATCAAATGGCATATTGTGGGATCTAAAATAACACCAGCTGTAAAAGCTTTGGCTTCTAAAAATATTATTATTGATGGACCATTATCTGATTGTGAACTTGATAAATTATATAAGTCTTGTAGAATTTCAGTTGTTCCTTTAAGATATGGCGCTGGTGTTAAGGGAAAAATAATCGAAGCGGCATATTATCAAATACCGGTTGTTACAACTTCTATAGGCGCAGAAGGAATTGATTCACAAATAGGTTCATTTAAAGTTATAGATGATGCAGACGAAATGGCAAAACTAATTATTGATTTATATAATGATGTAGATACTTTAGAAGAAATGTCTAATAATGGTGTAAAATTAATTGAGAAGTATTATACTGAAAAGAGTGCTATGGACGTTTTAGCTCTAGATATTGATTTTTAAGAGGTTTTATTATGAATATTATTTTACTTTCAGGTGGCTCAGGAAAAAGATTATGGCCATTAT
>CAZJAM010000049.1:0-11131 GCA_964544095.1 uncultured Anaeroplasmataceae bacterium
TTACCCCCCCTATACGATCAATAATCTTTTTCTCTTTTAATAATCTTAAATTTTTCTTAACTGCTTGTTCAGACAAGTTTGATTCAATCATTAATTGATTAATTGTAATATTTGGATTGTTTCTAATTACAGTTACAATTATATCTTGAGATTTATTAAGTTTTTGGTATACTTTTTTGTTTACTTTATTGTCTACTATTTCAAATGAATATAGAGTTTACCGCATATACTTCATATTCTCTTATTAATAGTTCAATAGCTACTAAATTTTAGTTTAAATGTCCTATATCTATATATTTGTTACCTAATATAGTTTTTCTAAATGCAATATCAAACAGATAATATTTTTGATAATTTCAAAATTCTAAAGTGATGGCTATTAAATATCAAAAATGAGGCACCCATTTTGTAGATGCCTCAAGCTTTAAAGTATATTAAATTTTTATCGAATAAGGATGTTTAATGTTAACACTTTATTCTGTTTCCCATTTATCCTCTGTAACACCTGTATATGTTGCGTTACGAGTATAAATATCTGATGTTGAAACACCCCATGCAGCTGTTTGTTTATGATCACCTTCATCTACTACAAATTGTAAATAAATAGTCTTTGTAATAATTGATGTAAATGGTAAGAATGAACCATTTTCAGTTGAACCTGGTGCGGTACTTTCATCAATTTGATTTGTCATATCAGTTGATACAGTAACACTATATCCTGTTGGAAGATCTAATGAGAAATAGAAATATCCCTTAGGTAATGTTTGTAGATTATATCTTAATCTATATTTATAGTATGTGATTCCATCAACTTCTTTAGTATCATCATCACTCTTTATAAGGTATCCTGATATTTGCTTAGTTGATGTTTTCTTAGTATTATTATAAATATTTTCAGATATAGTCATATATACTTCATCTAATGTGAATGATTCTGTAGCCCATAATGTAACATCAAAGTAAATTGTATTGGTTGAATCTACTATAGAAATATGATAATACCTTATATTTCCAGCATCTGTTTCACCATGTAGATAAGCTTCACTAAATACAAGATATGAAACATACCAGAAGTGATTATCTAAAGGATTTCCTATATAATCCATGTAAAGTGAAACATTATCGTCAGATGCTACTCCATTTATTTCAGATGCAAGCTTATATGTTGTACTATTATATGTAAATACTGTATTATCCTCACTTGCATTTAAAGTATTAAATGTTGTAGTAAAAGTATAAATAGCATTTCCTGTACCTGTATATGATGTTTCATAAACAGCAGTCCAATTATTATTTGAATCAAGGCTTACAAGGAATGTAGTTATATTACCTGTTGAATCTTTAAATGGCACATAAATAAATATGTTATTATGATTTGTAAGAATTTCACTATCAGATTTAGTTTGAGATGTTGAACCATAATTTTGTAATTTTTCAAGGGTAGTATACTGATAAATCTTTGCATGTTCTTCTATTCCAAATGTTGGTGCATAGTATGAAAGATCACTATCAGCTACAGTACCAATAGAATAATAATCTGTAATAGATGTACTATCTGAGTTATTATAATATTTTATAGTCTTACCCTTGATTTCAATATCTCTTGAATTTGATGAGAATATGTCACTATATGTTAATTCTTTTCCATCAGATACATTAGTATCACTACCTGCAAGAATTGATGTAGATGATGATGTATTTGGTTTCATAACAGAGACTGTATTACCAATAACAACAGATTGTGCTAGGAATGTAAGTCTATTTAATAATGAATCCTTTGAATATCCTTTTACAATATATAGTGCTGGGAATGTATATTCTCTTGTATATGTTGTATCTCCCCAAGTACCAACAGATTTGTAAATATATTCATACTTATATGTATCTGGTTCATTATTATTAGAAACTACAACAGTAAGTCCTGCATATGTTTTATTAACTGCAGTTCCATTGTTTAATGTATCATTAGATGCACTATATGATACATCACTACCTAAAGTATAGAAATTATTTAAATTATATTTAATTCTAAATTCAGGTTCAGAGCCACGGTTAAATCCAACCGCAACATAAGCATCTTCGCTATATGTTAGACTATTATACGCTTTTAATAATGTATCTCCATCGTATGTAAAATCTGAATCATATAAATCTGAGCTTTGTTGTGCTACACCTTCTTTATAAAGGTATGCATAACTGCTTCCTGTTGTGAAACATTCATTCTCAATAAGAATATGTTTATATGTTTCAACACTTCCGGATTCTGAAGTAACAGTGAATTGAACTATATATTTCATACGGATAGTATCATACATTTCTTTTGTAGCACTTACATTAACACTCGCGTTTGCAGATATACTAAATTTATATAAATAGAATTCTTCACTTGTGTAATCAGTAAGTTCGTCTAAATCAAATGCTCTTCCAAATAATATTGTTGAAGTTGCTTCACCATTACTATCAAATGTAATATCTACTCCTTCAAAATTGAATTCTTCGATTTTTGCATTTTCATTTAATGTCTTTGTAATTTCTATAGTTTTCTTTGTACCATAGAAATCAATTACAAATTGAAGTGTTCCACCTTTAAGTTCTTTTAACACGTTAATCTTTAATGTTGAAGAACCATTACTTAAAATACCATTATTCTTTAATGAACTATCGAATGTATATGTAGTATTTGAAGTCTTGTATTCTGTAGTACCATTTATAATCTTAAAATAAGATTTAAAATCAAATCCTTCAGGAAGGCTAGTTGATGTAATAGTTAATGTTACTACTCCACCCTCATAAGAAATTGTAGTTTTATCTGATACTACGCTAAATAAATCATCTGATGTTGTTATAGGACTAAATATTATGCTATATTTATTTACTGTGCCATCTTCAGCTGTAACTATTACAGCATCATTTATAACGACATTAGAATTTTCTATAGTCTTATTAGTTAAATCTATTGAAGTTGAAGTGTTATTATTTGTAATAAATGTTGCAGATTCTGCATATTCTTTATACGAAATATTAATACTTGATTTATTCTTAATAGTTTCTAAATAAGTACTTGGTACATAATAGTAAATTGTACCATTTGCTTCATCAATTACAGCACTTGATGCATATAAGTTTGTGGAATCATCATATTCTAAGTCAAGTTCAAATATTGAAGTAGATATTGAAAGTTTTAATTGTTTCATTAAAACTCTAATCTTGTAGTTTACAGATTGTTGATCTGTTGTATCATACATTTCAGTTGAACTTGTAAGAGATCTCCATGAGCTATTATTCTCCTCTGTAAGAGTTATAATTGATTCATTGTTATCATCTGTTGATGTAACATCATAGTTAGTATCTAAATTAGGTAAGTTAATATTATCTGGTATAAATGTACCATTCTTAATTCCTTTTGATGAAGATAAGGCAAATATACCATAACCATCAATATTAGATGTTTCTCCTAAATGTTTCATAAAACTATTAAATTTATTAACATCAATAGTTTTATCACCTGTTATAAATTGATATTCTTGATTACTATAAGAATTTAATAAAGTATATAGTATTGAGCTTGTTAATGAATTAGAAGTTGAACAACTAATATAATCATTACCTATATATGCAGCTATTATATACTTCATTTCTTGACTATATTTAGTAGTATCACTAGATGTAATAGAAATGAACTTTTCAGCCATATTTTGCATTACATTTTCATCATTAATTGTTGATAATAAATCATCATAATATTTACTATCTAATCCATTAATTAATTTTGCAAGAGAAGATTCAGTAGAGTCATAATCTGCTAAAGCGATTAATTCTACTATTTCTTTTAATTTTTCTTGCGTGAATACAGTCTCTTTAAATATAGTATATTCATAAGTAGAATCATATGAAGTATTAGACTCTCTAATTGTAGGATATACTAGCATTAATGTTTCAAGGATTTCTTTACTATTATCAATATTAAAATCAAATGATTTTAAGTCTGTGTATGTTAAACCTTTATATATTGTTTTAGATTCAGTACCATCAACAAACGTTATTTGATCTTTTGCTGTATTATAGTTTATAGCATTATCACATTCGAGGACAAGTATTTCATCTATTGATGTGTTTGATACATCAATAGTATATGTGGTGCCATCCGTCGATCCACTTAAATAGAAGCCTTTATATTTTCCGTTAGAATTGAACTTAGCAGAATTTACGCTTACTTCTTCATCATCAACCGTGTAAGTTGACTTACCATTAACAGTAATAGTACCACCATCTGTAGCTTTTACTAAAATAATAGTTGGCTCATATATAGTAAGTGTAGTTTCTTTTGTAACACCTACAAGATTTTTAGCAAGATATGATGCATATGCTGATGTAGTATTATAGTAAGTATTATATCTATTCTCAATTTCTGTAAGATTTGGATATGAAATCTTAGAAGAGCCTGCATTTTGACCTACGTCAAGATAAATTAAATATGCTCCTCCACTATCTGTATTTCCAAGCGCATATTCAACTCCAGCTTTAACTGGAATTTCATAATAATATAAAGTATTTGCAGTAAATTCAGATGCCCATTCCTTAGCATATATTTGTGTTTTATTTGATATATCAGATGGATTGTAATAGATATTTCCATCACTATCCTTATAAACATTATTTATCACTGTAACACTAGAAATCTTACTTCCGTATGGATTTGTTGAATCACTACTACTTCTTTCTATTTGATATAATGAAAATCCTTTTTTACCATCTGTAAGAGAAGATAATACAATTTTTACAGTACCATCTTGTTGAGGTGTAAACCATATAGCGGAATTTGGAAGATATGAAGTAGTATTATATGTTTTACCCGCAACTGTAACTTCATCAAGTTTCACTTGATTATTTACATCTATCTGCCTATTTAACCTTATATTATAAATAAGATTAGAATTTATGTCATTTAATACAGCTTGTTTTATATTATCTGGTAAATTTGTAACTTCTATATCATATTTTGTACCTGATGTATTAGATGTTTTTGTATAAATCTTAAAATCAGTATAATTACCACTACTTCCTGTTAAATCTGATGATTTAATATTTGTTGAAGTTTGTTTTGCATTAATTTTAGCTCCATTTCCTGTATAGTAACCTATATTATTTGATGCAGTAACTTCATAAGTACTATTTTTTGCAGTGGCGCCTGTCGCAAGTGCGGCATAGCCAGTGGATGCAAGATTATCATACGTAGTTTGGTCTAAATCATTTGATACAATAAGTGGCATTGCATAACCTGAATTAGGCAATGAAGAATGATTTGTAGCATCCGAATTATAATCTACTGTACTTGCCCAAGTAGTTTTTTTAGCTTGATCGATATATGCACTGCTTCCTGTACCATATATTAAAGAAATTCTTGTGAAAAGGTCTAAAATATTAACACTACCACCAAAATCAGTTTCAGTGCTTTCTTCAATATTACCATTAGTTGCGGCAAATGCAGTATATGAATCAAATGTAAGTTTTGAAAGTTCAGCAAGTGTTGTAAGATCTGATGATTCAACTAATTTTAGAATGTTTACAACATCTTGTGCTGTCGTATCAGCATTTTCTGTTTTTAGATAATCATAATATTTATATATGTAATATGTTAAATCTTTATCTGTAACTTTAACACTACTACTATCGTCTGTATCAAAGTCTTCATAATTTGTTAATGTTGCGATAAGTATTTTCTTAAAAATATCTTTATCTGTAGCGCCAGCCATTATAAGTTGTTCTTTTGATGTATAGGTAACATCTTTTACAAGGCTTGCTAAATACGAATCAACATCAGTATAAGTTGTGCCATTGCTTGTGATATTAACGCTTAAATTCTTTAACTCATCACTACCACTAGGAACGACAACATTTATAATTGAATCTGTCGCAACATCAGTACTCTTTAATGCACTAAGAAGCATTTGTGCTGATGCACTTTGATCTTTTGTAAGTCCGTTTTTATTTGCATAAGAGGCTAATGCTTTAAGAACTGCTTTTTTACCATTAGTATTATTTAATATATCAGTCATTAATGATGATATTATAGAAATTTCATCATCATCTGATGCACCACTAGATTTTCCTCTAGTTCTTACGCCATCTAACTTAATTAAATCTTTCATTTGATAATAAGTATATTGTGTTGTTTGAACACCTTTATAACTACTACTATCAAATGTTTGGTCTTGGGCAGTTAAATACATTCCTATAACACAGCGAACACCGCGTGAATACCAACATGATGCAGGATACCATATTCCAGTATATACTGCTGATGTTGCATATCCTACTACATATTTAGATTTTAAGTTAGCATGTGCACTTACAGTTGTTGCTTGTGTTATGGTATCGTTTGAAGCGTCATATGAATCTGAGAAATCATATCCATATTTAATGTATTCACCTGTTGTTGTAACCTTTTGTAAAATATACATACAGTTACTTGCATAATTACCAGTTGTAATATAATCAGAAACCCATTGGTTCCATGCTTCATCACTGCTTTGTTTATCATTCCAATAGAATGTTCCAACGGATTTAGTAGTTGATATTGTATTTGAATTATTAATATAACTATCTCTATCAGCTTCACTAAGTGAAATGTATGTTGGAACATATATATTAAAGTTTGAAGTAATATTTAATGTATTATATATTTCTGAATTGAAATTTCCACTCCATCCAGCAGTTACATTTAAAGTATTACCACTAACATCAAATGGTCCATAATAATATGTTGAATCATGAACTAATTCATCTGGTGTATATATATAACGCTCATCACCATTAACTGATGAATCGCTTCTCATTACTCCTGATGTTGAATTATATCCGTTTGAATCAACAGTACTTGGTTCATTTTGGCTTTGATATGTAGAATTATATTCAGTAGCTTTTGCTATTAGTGAATTATAGTTTACACCAGATGTTGGGTCTGTATGAGTTGTAAAATAATTTTCTATAATATATTCTTGAAGAGTTGTATCATTTTTTACAATATTCCATAACTCAGTGTAGTCTTTTGTATAAGAATATTTAGTTGAATTAATGTATGTTGAACCACTCTTAGCTGTAAAGCCAGTTGTTGTGGCATCACTAACAGATGTATCATTATCAACATATGTTTCTACATCATATTTCTTTAATACTTTATTAAATAATGTTAGATATGTTTCATTACTACTATAAGTGTTTGAAGCGATTATATAAGAATATAATTCTTTCGCTACACTCTTATTACTATTTAAATACATTTGATACTTTAATCCAGAACCAGCATCTGTATTATCACCAATAATATCTTGAACCATAGTGTTTAATGTATCATCGCTATATCCTTCTAATAAAGTTTCTAAAAGTTGCATCTTCTTATTAAGATAATATTCACTTAAATCATCTGAAAATAGAGGACTTAAAACTGTATCATCAGCTAAAATCGCATCTAAATAACTCTTTAATACAGCCTCATTATTAGTTGAAGTTTGTAATATTTCTTTTATTTTACTTTGAACATTTGCATAATTTGTAGTTTCACCACTTACAATTTTCGCAAGTAATTCATCATATAATAACTTTTGTAATACTTCATAATAGTCAACACTTTCATTTTCATCATAATAAGAAATAATTGAAGTTACAATATTTTCTCTTAAGGATTGACTAACATCTGAAATACAGTCATTATCAAATAAAATATAACTTATTATTTCATCTAAATCATCACTTAATTCACTATTTCCTATAGAAGATTCTATAAAGCTTTCTAGTACATCTTGGTTAATATTATCAACCCATGATGAATTTGTAAATGCGGCTGAAACTGAACTTGAAGAATATGTAAGGTTATCATAGCCAACAAAAACAGCCATTGTTTTTACATTTTTGGCAAGATTTTCAGCTGCATCTAGGTAAGCTATTGTTTGCCAGCCTATTTTTTCTAGTAATACATCGTTTATCTTATCAAAACGAACGAATTGGAAATAATCTTCAATATAAGAATCAGTAACTATACTATAGTCTAGACCTTCGCCATTTATAGCTTTTCTGAAAACAAACTTTGAACTAAATACACCTATATTTCCATCACTATCTTCTACAGTAGATAATGGTGCATAACCAACACTACTTCCTCCAAATACATTAGTAACACCATCAACTGTTATAAATGTAGATGTATCTATAATGCTTGTAGGAATATTTAATTGGTTATCACTTTGTGCAATAGGTGCACCTTTAAATAAGTTTATAACGTATCTTATGTTTAAATTAGATTGAGAATTAAAATCTATTAATCCAAACATAGATCCTAAATAATAATAATCTTTAGTATCACCTATATAAGTACCTGTTGATGTATAAGTTTTAGAAGCTACCAAATTATAGTTAGCATAAACCCAAGTACCACCATCAGCCTTATACTTAAGTAGTTCATATAAGTTACCATAATTTAGTGTATTTGCAAGATGGCACTCTACATTTGTAAATTCTTCTAAATCAAATGCGGCAATAATAGATGCAGTAGCTTCACTTCCATATATATTTCCATAGTTTAGTACATTTACAATATTTGATATACCATAGCCTAAAATACCTGCTGCATATGAGTTAAGACTTGATGCAGTGCTTCTTTCGACATTTGGTGTACCATTAAATGCTATAATTGTTCCATAGTTAATATCAAATGAAAGTACTTCTTTTATATTTGAAGAATTAGAATTATTAAGTGCTACAATTCCAGATACTATCATCTTTGCTGTATTTGAGTTTGATGTATTTATTGCTTGAATAGTACCATTATTAGCGCTATCTCTTATTTGTGCATATTCTCCATCTAAAAGGGTACAAATTCCTGCTGCATAATAATTACAATTAACTTTTGCGTATAAATCCAGAGTAATATCAGCTAGATTAAATGTATTAGATATTATACCTTTATTAAGATATGTAATACCTGATGCATATACACTACCCTTTATATATGTAGTTACAGTTTGAGTTTTTAATTCTGGATTATTAGTTGATGAAGTTTTATATAATGTTTGTTCTTTATCATAATTTATGGAAGTAAGACTAATACTTCCATTATTAATGGCAGTATCTAGTGTACCAACTAAATCAACATCAAAATTAGAATTTAGTGGATTTTGTTCTTCATCTGATATTATAGAATTGTTATTTCTACAAATTCCTGATAAATACAAGTCTAAATACATATCAGATGTTGATGAATCTAAAATAGTAATATTTCCTGAATTGTATAGTTGACTTGCAGTATTATTTTCAGAAAGTGTATCAAATACACCACTAATATATAAACTATATTTTGTTGTATTTGATTTATCTAATACGAAATCAAGATTTCCTTCGTTTCTTACATCTTTATATGAAATATAATTACCTAAAACAGTACCAGCAATTGTTTTATCATTATCAATTGATGATGTAGTTGTAAATTTAGTATTTCTTAAATTGTATACTTTTTCAAGTGTTGTAGGAGATGAAGATGATCCATTAATAACGTTAATAACATTCGCATAATTATTTATTAGGCTTAAATCAAGATCTAAATCTCCAATTGATGTTAAACTTCTTGATTTACTATAAGTACTTGTTGAAGACTTAGATAACAGATTTTTGTTACCAACATTATAAACACTTGATAATTGAGATTTGAATAAGTTTTCAGAAAGTATATTAACACCTTCAGTTAAATATCCATTATCTTTAATTATATTATTAGAAGTGCTATACATTGCTTTAATGTCGGCTCTATTAGTTAATGCTGATGCATAGAATACAATTTGACCAGACTTATCTTTAAAAGATGATTGAGATAATTTTGATGTAGTAATTGACTCTGATGTTTGAATATCAGCATTTAAAATACCTGAAATATAAGTTTTACTTGCATTCTTATTTCCATAAACTGACACATTTCCTTGATTTGTTAAATGATTAATTTCCGCAACAGCTGAACTATCTCCTCTAAGTCCTAAAAGACGTCCAATAATACCTGAAACATATAATTTATTATATGTAACATCATCAGATGTAGAACCTATTGTTATATCTCCAACATTTTCTAACTTTTCACAAATAGTAGTATATCCGGCTCCAATAACTCCACCAACTGCATAAGTTTTGCTTGAGCCTAAATTAAGTTGCATATTTACAGCTGATAACAATTCTGAAACATCACCAGATGATGATTCAATATAACCTATACAACCACCAATTGCAATTCCATTCATATAACCAGTTGTTGAATCATAATCGAATGTAGAATCAGCCTTAATATTAAAACTTCCGGCCGATGTAGTATTTGTAATACTTCCTTCTCCACCAAGAACACCAGCAACTCCACCAAGATAATATTCTTTAAGTTTAGAACTATTATTTGATATCGTCATATAAGTATTAACATTTTTGATGCTTCCGCCTTCTACATAACCAGATATTGCACCTATACTTAACGCATTTGTTGAAGATCTATCTATTTTATCTAAATCAACATTTACAACATATACATTTAAATTAGATACAGAACCTGTAAGATATGGGAAAAGTCCATATGCGTCAATTCCTGTTGTTGTAGTAGTTCTTGTATTACTTACAATATCAACATTATAAATAGTAGGGTATGCACTCTTTTCACCATTCATTAAGATTACACTACCCTCAATCTCTTGACCTATAAAACTACAACCTATACCACGTTTATAAGAATATGCACTTGCTGGAATTCCAGCTAAATCAATATCCTTTGTAATTTTATATGTTAATTTATTTGAAGCAAATAATGCATCATTATTCATTAATTCAAAAATCAATACAAAATCACGTGTAGATGAAACTGAAATTTCAGCACTAGATATTTCTCCGTTACTTAAAGTTGTAGAACTTGAAACGCCCCTTCTTACAGGGGTTTCATTAGTATAGTGATAAGAAATTTTTGTCTTGTCTGATGATTTAACGCTCCAATTTGTATTGCTTTCAAAAGCGCTATTTAATTCTTCCTTGCTCTTAACCCATTTACCATAATATTTACTTCCTGACTTAGAAGAGGCACCAAGATCTTGGCTAAAATAGAAATCATAAGCTCCAT
>CAZJAM010000050.1:0-10879 GCA_964544095.1 uncultured Anaeroplasmataceae bacterium
TATATTGAAAGGATAGGATCCAATAAAACTGGATATTGGAAGGTAAATGAATAGTCATTCATTAATGTAATAATATGCAAGTAATTGTAATATCTTGCACCTACTTGCATAGTTTCACCTAAACATTAAGCGCAAAATATATTCAAATACAAGAGGTAGAGATGTAATGTCTCTATCTTTTTTTGCTATAGTGAATATAATTATTGAGTATTCTATTTTCAAATTAATATTTGTAAATTATTATAAAAATATTATAATAATACATAAAGGAATGGTGATTTGCATGCCAGAACTTCCAGAGGTTGAGGTAGTGCGAAGAGCACTTGAAAAAAATTTAGTTGGTAAAAAAATAGTAGATATTAAAGTGAAGTATCCTAATATTATTGTAGATGATGTTAATGAATTCATTAATAATGTTTGTGATAGAAAAATATGCGGAGCTAAAAGGCTTGGTAAATTTTTAATATTTGATTTAGATAAAGGAAATATTATCTCGCATTTAAGAATGGAGGGAAAGTATTTCTATGTAAAAAAAGATTCGATAGATAATAAGCATATTCATGTAATATTCTTTTTAGATGATGGTTATATGTTATGCTATCAAGATGTTCGTAAGTTTGGACGGATGTGGTATAAGAGTGATTTAGATTTATATAGTACAGATCCATTAAATAAAGTAGGATTAGATTTAACAAAGACAACCGCTTATTCAAAGGATGAAATATATAAAAAAATCATTAAATCTAAGTGCGCAATAAAGACAACACTATTAGATCAATCGATTATTTCAGGACTTGGGAATATTTATGTTGATGAGGTATTATTTTTATCAAAAATAAATCCTCATTTGCCATCTAATAAAATAACATTACTTGATTTAGATAATATATTAAAATATACACAAGAATGTTTTTTGAAATCAATTGAATGTGGTGGTACTACAATACGTTCATATACATCAGAGCTTGGCGTAATTGGTCATAATCAAGATAATTTATATGTTCATACAAAGGATATATGTAAAATATGTGGGACAAAAATTATTAAAGATAAAATTAACGGAAGGGGAACATATTATTGTCCTAAATGTCAAAAGTAATAATTGATATTAAGATGATAAAATGATAGAATTAAACTACTATGAAAAAAGTAATCGCAATTACTGGAGGTATAGCTTCAGGTAAATCAATGGCTACAAATTATATAAGAGAAAAAGGCTACATAGTAATAGATGCAGATAGCGTTGTTCATAATATGTATGGTGAAAAAGTATTTAATGAGCCATTAAGAAGCGAATTTGGAGAAGAAATATTTTCGAATGGTTTAGTCGATAGAAAAAAACTTGGTGAAATAATTTATAACGATTCTTCTAAAAGAGAAGCTTTAAATAAAATTACACATCCATTAATATATGAAAGAATCAAAAAAGAAATAGATATGTGTCAAAGTGATATAATATTTATTGATGTAGCCTTACTTTTTGAAGCAGGTTTTGATTCTTTAGCAGATATTATAGTTTGTATAAAAAGCTCTATTGATATTAGAATAAAAAGACTTATAAATAGAGATAATATTTCAAAAGAATATGCACTTAAAAAAATAGAAAGCCAAATGACTAATGAAGAAATGTGTAAGAAATCTGATATTATAATTAATCATGATAATAATGATCTTACATTATTCTATAATGATATAGATAAAATGCTTTTGGAGGTAAAAAAATATGTCAAAAACATTTCAAACATCTGAGGGAGCAAAAAGAGACATTTTAAAAACTCGTTGGTATAAGGGAAATTATAAAATGGTAAAAAATGCTGTTTTAAAGGTATTAGATGAATGTGGATTCACTCCAGAATCTACAGATGATAATTATGGCGAAATATTTATTGAAAATGATCAGTTCGCTATGACCATTACAATTTTTGAATATTCAATTGCAGAAACAGCTGTAGATATATATTATGAATCAAAGAGATTATTTGAATTTGGTAATTGGAAGAAAGATATTATATATTTTTATTCTAGATTAAATGATATAGTACAATTTAAAGGATTAGGATTACATCCATAAAGGAGAATTATTATGGCATCAATAGATAGTACAAGCAAACTTAATATTTATGCATCGTCATTATTATCTATTGATGATTATGCTTCGTTAACACTTTTATATACACCTATTGTAGGTCCTAGAACTATAAGTATTTATGAAACAATGTTTTCACTAATAGATAGACAAAAGCTTATTTCAAGCGAGATTAAATATAGTGATATTTTAAAACTTTTGGGTATTGATGATGATACATTTAATGAGGGAAGACTTAAACTAGAGGCTTTAGGACTTCTTGAAACACTAAAGAAAGATTCTGATTATATATTTTTAATAAAAATGCCTCTTACTCCAAAATTATTCCTTCAAGATTCAGTATTTAGAATATATCTTGGAGAAGCAGTTGGTGAGGAAATATTAGGGCGAATTGTTGAACAATTTAGTATTGCCCAAGTAGATAGATTATTATATAAAAATGTCACTACATCATTTGACCAGGTATTTAAGCCTACAAAAGGTGATGATAAATTTAATGTAGATGGATTTATTATGGGACGTAAGCCTAATGTATCAATTACTATTAAGAATCACTCTTTTGATTTTGATACATTTATTGCACAGGTAGATGATAGATTAATATCAAATATAGCAGAAGCAAGAAAGGTTATTACAAATCTATCATATGTTTATGGATATGATACAGATACTTTAGTATCACTTTTTAATCAATCTTTAAATAGTAGTGGTATGTTTGATGTAAAAATATTTAATAGAAAAGCTAATTTATTAAATAAGAAGATTAACCAAGGTGATATTAAGCTTATTACAAAGCCTGATATGTCAGAAGAAGAGAGGGAGGTAATGAATAGTGTATGTAATGCCTCTGTTAAAGATATGCTTGAAGAATTATTCCCTTCATATGACCAAATAAGCCTTAAAAATGTAAATGGTATTTTTAATGACCCAAATATAGATTTGGGACGTGATGTTTTAAATATAATGATATTTTATGTTTTAAAGAAAAAGGATGGAAAACTTCCAACTGCTCTTTATTTTGAAAAAGTAGCTGATGAGTGGAAGGCAAATGGATATATTACAAGAGAGGCAGCTTGGAAATTTGTTAGGGGTATTAAGGAAGATAATATAGAGAATCGTTCTAAAAAGGCATATAATAAACCTGTTACAAAGAAAACTAATGAATATACAGAAAAGTATATTGAAAATATAAGTGAGGGATTTGAAAAGCTATGATAAATTTAGATAAATATATTAAAGAGCTTAAGAATAATCCACGTTTTAAAGATTATGATATTACTCCGGATAATTATAATGATTTCTTGGTTATGTCAATTGAGGATTCAAGAATTGGACAAGATAATCCAATTAAAGGATATTATCATAAGGCTTTAAAGAATAGTAATGGTGGATATTATTTCTTGTTATGCCCATGTGATGAAACTAAAATTAAGCTTAACAAAGTATCAAAGAATGAACATTTAGATACAACATATTCAACTGATGGTTATCTTGACGCTACACTTAAAGATTTCAAAGAGACTACAGAGGCAAGAATTAAAGTTAAAAATTATGCTTATAAATTCATTAAAGAATATGATAAACATAATTACATGAAAGGACTATTCCTTCATGGTACTTATGGAAGTGGTAAAACATATTTCCTTTCAGCATTATCAAATGAACTATGTAAGAATGGTTTTGATGTCTCAATTGTATTCTTCCCAGATTTATGTAGAGAGCTTAAAAGAACTATGTTTAAAGATGATTCATCTGATGTTATTAATAGGCTTAAGAATGTAGATATTTTAGTTCTTGATGATTTAGGTGCAGAGAATTTAACAGGATACATTAGAGATGATGTATTAGGCCCTATTCTAAATTATAGATGGTCTATGAAAAAGCCTTTCTTTATCGCATCAAATCTTGATTTAAAGGGACTTATATCACATTTATCACAAACAAAAGAAGATATGTATAATAAATCTGTTGATGATATTAAGGCTGCTCGTATAATGGAGCGTATACGTCAATCAACAATTGAATGTGAATTTAAGGATTAATTTGTTGACAAAAGTTTTTTATAAGACTATAATTATTTTCGTAAATCGTTGATGAAGACATGATTATTTAATAAAACTATCAAGAGAGTAGGATATAGTGGTGGAAGTCCTTATAGTGGGTTAAATAATTACTACTTTTAAGTGGATATTAATACTATCCCGTAGACTAGACGTTACCTAGTTAATGAGTGCGAGCGTTGCTCGAACTAAGGTGGTACCACGGTTATTGATCGTCCTTTATTTTAAGGACGATTTTTTATATATTTTAGGAGGAAAAGATATGATTAAAATTACATTAAAAGATGGATCAGTAAAGGAATTTGAAGATAGTGTTTATGCGATTGAAATCGCGAAAGCAATTTCACCAAGTTTCGCTAAAAAGTGTGTTGTAGCGTCCGTTAATGGAAAGCTTACTGATCTTGGAGACAAGATTACAGAAGATTGTAATGTTGAATTTATTACAAATGATTCTAAGGAAGCATTTGAGGTATTAAATCACTCAACAGCTCACTTACTTGCGCAAGCTATGGGAAGATTATATCCTGGAGTTTATTTTTCAATTGGACCAGCTATTGAAGAAGGATTCTATTATGACTTTGATTTAGGGGATAGAAAGATTACAAATGATGATCTTCCAAAAATTGAAGAGGAAATGAGAAAGCTTTCTAAAGAGAATATTAAGATTACTCATAAAATGATTGCGAAATCTGAAGCGTTAGAGCTTATGAAGAATGATCCTTATAAGACTGACATTGTTTCAAATATTAATGATGATATGGTTGGATTCTATGAACAAGCAGAGCATATTGAAATATGCCGTGGACCTCATGTTATGTCTACTGGTTGTATTAAGAATTTCAAGCTTTTAAATGTTGCGGGAGCTTATTTCCATGGAGATTCTAAGAATAAGATGCTTACTCGTATTTATGGTACATCTTGGTTTACTAAAGAAGATTTAGATGCATATCTAAAGCTACTTCTTGAAAGAAAAGAAAGAGATCACCGTAAGATTGGTAAGGAAATGGAGATATTCATGTTTGATGACTTAGTTGGACGTGGACTTCCTATGTGGCTTCCAAAGGGATTTATGGTTCGTCGTGCATTATGTGATTATATTATGGATAAGGAAATTGCTTTAGGGTATAAGCATGTTATGACTCCATCTTTAGGAAATGTTAACTTATATAAGACATCAGGACACTGGGCTCACTATAAGGATGATATGTTCCCTGCAATGGAACTTGATGATGATGAGTCATATGTATTAAGACCTATGAACTGTCCTCACCATATGGTTATGTTTAAATCTAAATTACATTCATATCGTGATCTTCCAGTTCGTATTGCTGAAATCGCAAATGACTTCCGTTATGAGTCATCAGGATCATTAACTGGAATTGAACGTACTCGTGCATTTACTCAAAATGATTCACATATTTTCTGCCGTGAAGATCAAATTGGTCAAGAGTTTAAAGGAGTAGCTAAGCTAATTCTTGATGTATATAATGATTTTGGATTTAAGGATTATCAATTCCGTCTATCTCTTCGTGACCCTAAAAATACTGAGAAGTATTTTGGAAATGATGAATTATGGGAGAAATCAGAAAATGAATTAAGACAAGTTCTTAAAGAAATGGGTGTTGATTATTATGAAGCTGAAGGAGAAGCTGCATTCTATGGACCAAAGCTTGATGTACAAGTTAAGTCAGCTGTAGGACATGATGTAACACTATCTACTATTCAACTAGATTATCAATTACCTGAACGTTTTGATTTGACATATGTTGATCAATCTGGACAAAAGGTTCGTCCTGTTGTAATTCATAGAGCAATCTTAGGTTCTCTTGATAGATTTATTGCGTTCTTAATTGAAGAGACTAAGGGAGTATTCCCATTATGGTTAGCTCCAACACAAGTAAAGGTAATTCCTGTATCTTTAGAACATCATAAGGATTATTGTGATAAGATTTGTGATGTATTAACAAAGAATAATATTCGTTTTGAAACAGACTATCGTGATGAAAAACTTGGATATAAGATTAGAGAAGCTCAAATGTCTAAGGCATCTTATGCCCTAGTTATTGGAGATAATGAGGTGGCAAACAATACTGTTACATATCGTCCTTATGGTTCTAAGGAACAAGTAACAATAGGTTTAGATGATTTTGTATCAATGTTGAATCATAATATTGAAAATCGTAAGTAAAACCTTTATAATAGGGTAAAGAAGGGGTTGGGATAATATGATATTTTCGTTAAGTGGAACTGTATTAATTGGTTCAATAGTTTTATGTCTTGTACTTATTTTAGGATTAATACAAGCAAAGATTTATAATATTATTCATGGCTTCATTTCGCTATTTGGTATGGCTACAATACTTAGCTTTGTATCGTTTATTGCGACTAAAGCTGGAAAAAGCTTAGGAAGCTATAGTGAATGTATTGCTTATGTAGAAAGTGCTTTTGTAGCTCCTATGAGTGATTTATTTAGTGCACTTAATTTAAAATTTATGTCTGACACTTCAGTGGCAACTTTCTATTTAATACCGATTGCTATATTTATAGTAAGCTTTATTTTAGCTTCACTATTAAAGCGTATTATGGGACATCGTGATTAAGCATTTTAGGGTGAATTAATATTCACCCTTTTTGTTTACAAAAATTATTAATTTTGATATAATATTTTTTGGTGATATATGTGGAATATAGTAACATGGAATTATTCTATGATGTAATGGATGAATCAATACAAACATTATACGAAGTTGAACCAAGACCTTATTTTGATTTGTATTTTGAAACTGTTAAAAATATAATAGATTCTGATTTGTCTAAAAATTACGATGAAGAAACTGATGCGAAATTACTTCGTATATATAGCCGTCTTAGCGATAAGGATTTTGCTCCCGAAGATATTCGTAAGGCATTACAAACATTAATCATTAAAGGATTAAATGAAGAACATGAAGTGCAGGATGTAACTCCTGATACATTAGGGTTCTTAATGGCTTATTTAATATCTAGGCTTACAGATAAGAAGGAAATATCAATACTTGATCCACTTGCAGGATCTGGAAATATGCTTTTATCTATTGAATCTCACTTAAATCTTAATGTATCTTTGTTCGCAATTGAAAATTCAAAATTAAAAACTAAAATTCTTAAAAGTATGGCTGATTTAATGAATACCTTGGTTGAAATATATTTCCAAGATACATTAAATATTAAAATGAAGGATATGGATTTTGTTGTGTTTGATACACCAACATCATATACCCTAGATCCATATTTCCCATATTATTTAGTTTTACATCATATGGGCTCTCTAAAAGATGGTGGCTATATGATAGGTCTATTACCAAATGACTTCTTTATGCATGATAATGATAAAATGTTTAAAGAAGAAATTAGTAAACTTGGAAGAGTGTATGGAGTATTAGAACTTCCAGAATCATTCTTCAAATCTAGTCCAAAGAGTATTATTATCTTTAAAAAAGAAGTATCAGAGGACAAGAATTGTTTAATGGTCAAATTACCATCTTTCGATGATGCTAAGGCATTTAATGATGTCTTAGATCAAATCGAGAATTGGTTTTTGAATAATAAAAAAAATAATTAAAATCAGGAAGGAAAATATAACTATGAAAATCATGGCAGTAAACGCAGGATCATCATCTATTAAGTTCCAACTTTTAGAAATGCCTGCAGAGACAGTTATCGCTTCAGGAACTGTTGAAAAAATTGGTTCAGTTGATGGAGATGGAAAGGCTCTTAATGGAATTGTTACTCTTAAGTATAATGGTAAGAAAGAGGAGACTAATCCACTAATCCCTACTCATGCAGAAGGAGTTCAATTAGTATTAGACGCACTAATTGAGAAGGGAATTTTAAAATCATTATCTGAAATTGAAGGTGTTGGACACAGAGTTGTTCAAGGAGGAGAATACTTTAAGGATTCTTGCCTAGTTGATGGACCTGATGGAACTGTAGTTAAGAAGATTGCAGAGCTTGCTGACTTAGCACCACTTCATAACCCAGCTCACCTTATCGGAATCAAGGCATTCTATAAGGCATTACCAAATGTACCAGAAGTAGTAGTATTTGATACAACATTCCACCAAACTATGCCAGAGGAAGCATATATGTATGCAACTCCTTATGAGTGGTATACAAAGTATGGAATTCGTAAGTATGGAGCTCATGGAACTTCTCATAAGTTCGTTTCACAAAGAGCTGCAGAATTAATTGGAAAGCCTCTTAGTGAGACTAACACAATTGTTTGCCACTTAGGAAATGGAGCTTCAATTTCAGCTGTTGAAGGTGGAAAGTGTAAAGATACTTCAATGGGACTTACTCCACTTGAGGGAATTCCTATGGGAACAAGAACAGGAAATATTGACCCAACTGTAGTTTCATATATTTGTGCTAAGGAAGGAAAGACTGCAGCAGAAGTTGTAAATATCTTAAATAAGAAGTCTGGATACCTAGGAATGTCAGGACGTTCTAATGACGCTCGTGATGTTACTGCAGGAATGAATGAAGGAGACCATAGATGTAAGCTTACATTTGATGTTCAAGCTAAGAGAATTGCTGATTATGTAGCTTCATATTGGTTATATCTAGGTGGTAAGGTTGATGTTATCGCATTCACAGCTGGAATGGGAGAAAACCTAAAGCACTTAAGAAAGAATGTTTGTGATAGATTAGCACCTCTTGGAGTTAAACTAGATGAGAAGTTAAATGATACATTCTCTGATGAGAGAATAATCTCTACTAAGGATTCTAAGATTCAAGTATGGATTATCCCAACTAACGAAGAGGTTATGATTGCTCGTGACACTGTTCGTGTAGCTAAACTTGCATAATTAATTTAAAAACCATCCTTTGATGGTTTTTATTTTGCCTTATTTATGCTAAAATAGAATAGGTGAGAAAAATGAAAAATATTTTAGAGTATTTAGAAAATACTTGCAAAAATAAAGGGGAAAATATCTCTTTTGTAGACGATAGTAGATCTATTACTTTTAATGCACTAAAAGATACCGCAAAAAGAGTTGCGTCTAGCCTTAATGCTAAAGGTAAGGCTATAGTGCTATTATTTGATCAAAATGTATCGCAAGTAGAGGCAATGATATCCTCTATTTATAGTGGTGGCTTTTATACAGTACTTGATTCGCATATGCCACTTGAGAGAATTAATAATATATTTAAAACACTAAACCCTGATATTTTAATTTATGATAAAAAATATCAAGATATTGCTGAAAGTCTTGATGTTAAAGAAAAATATGATTTAGATGATTTAAAGAAAAATGATATTGATTATAATAAATTAGATAATATTCGTAATGATATGATTGATACAGATTTAGTATATTCAATCTTTACATCAGGTTCAACAGGACTTCCTAAGGGAGTTGTTGTAAATCATAGAGCTTTAATTGCCTATATTGAATGGTTTTCAAATGAATTTAAAATGAGTGAATGTAAAAATTATGGAGCACAAATGCCTTTCTATTTTAGTGCCTCTGTATCCTCTTTCTTTTCTTGTCTTAAGGAAGGATTTAGTTATTATTTAATCCCAAAGAGTGATTTTATATTCCCTATTAATCTTGTTAAATATTTAAATGAATTTAAGATAGATACAATTTATTGGGTACCATCAGCATTAGCTATATTTAGAAATTTTGATGTATTTAAATATTTAAAGCCAGAATATTTAAAAACAATATTATTTGCAGGTGAGGTAATGCCTACAATAGTGCTTAATTATTTAATTGATAATTTAGGCACTGATATAGTATATGCAAATTTATTTGGTCCAACTGAAACTGTAGATATTTGCACATATTATAGAGTTAATAGACATTTTCTTAACACAGAATCTCTTCCAATAGGAGTTCACTGTGATAACTGTGATACCTTTATTTTAGATGATAATAATAATCTTGCAAATGAAGGAGAACTTTGTGTTCGTGGAGGATTCTTAGCACAAGGATATTACAATATGCCTGATAAGACAGCTAAGGCATTTTGTCAAAATCCTTTAAATAAAGCATATCCTGAACTAATCTATAGAACAGGAGATAGAGTAAAAATTAATAAATATAATGAATATGATTACCTAGGTCGTATTGATTTTCAAATTAAGCATATGGGATATCGTATAGAGCTTAATGAAATAGATCAAGCTATATCATCTTTAGAAACTATTAAAAATGAAGTTACAATATATGACGGAGAGGTAGATAATATTATTACTATTTATGCGGGAAAAGCTAAAGAAGAAGATATATTTGAAGTATGTAAGAAGCTACTTCCAAGATATATGTTTCCAAATAAGATTATTAAAGTTAGAGAAATGAAGTATAATAGTAATGGTAAGATCGATAGATCATATTATAAAAATAATTATAAGGAGCTTATAAAATAATGAGAGAAGATATTTTAACAATTTTAAAGGATATAATTCCAGATTGCGATGTAGAAAATACATCAGATTTAATTAAGGAAGGATTTTTAACATCATTTTCAATTATGCAACTTGTGGTTGCCTTATCTGATGAGTTTGATGTTGAAATTACACCAGTAGATATTGTACCTGAAAATTTCAAAAATTTAGATACAATTACATCACTAGTTGAAAGACTTGAAGATTAATGTATAGCATGCTTATCTTTACAAGATAAGCTTTTTGTGCTACTATTTTTAAAAGGGAAAAAGGGAAAAATAAATATGTAAGGAGTATTTA
>CAZJAM010000051.1:0-10743 GCA_964544095.1 uncultured Anaeroplasmataceae bacterium
AATATTAAAGCTTGTCTCAGATCTTGAAAGACTCGGAGACCATGCAGAAGATTTAAGAGATTTTGCTAAAAAGCTTCAAAAAGTAGAACATCATAATTGCCTACTTTTAAATGAATCAACAACAAAAGCTTTTAGTATGGTTGAGGATGCAGTTACATCGTTTGTAAATAATGATATTGAATTAGCTCAAAATGTAATTTCACGTGATGATGAAATTGATATGCTATATGATAAATCAGTAGATAGAATAATACAACATTTAGATGATAAAGATTATTCTAATGCGTTTGCAGTTTATACAACACTTGTTGTTAAATATATTGAACGTATTGCAGACCACGCAGTAAATATTGCTGAATGGGTTGTATATATCTTATCTGGATATCACAAGGATAAGCAAATATTCTAATAATATGCATTAAAAAAAGAATGATTTCGCATCATTCTTTTTGCTTATATAAATTTGTTTATTCCCATCTCTTCATCTAAAATATTACATTCATTAAAAATTTTTAATGCGCAAGAATTTAATTCTTCCTCTGTATTTGCTTTAAATAATTTTTTTAATAACTTTTTATCTACATCAAACGATTTAATTAAATATGATAGAATTTGTTTTAAGAAAAGCTTTGATGTGCCCCAACCAAATACTTCTATATTTTCTTTTTCAAGAGAGAAGTAAAATCCTTTAACTAACTCTCTTATAGTAGATATAGAAGTATCAGGGTTAAATATAAATGGTCTATATAAAAACCCTCTTCCCATCATTATACTTTTAACATATGGAAATCTATTTTTAATATATTCTATATCTTCATGTGAATTACATTCACCATTATAAATTATATCGATTTTTGTTAGCTTATCTAAATTATCTAGCATATCAAGTCTAAGATTACCTTTATAAAAATCATTCGCAATTCTTGGATGAATTATAAGCTCATATATATTATATTTGTTTAATATTTTTATTACCTCAAAAAAATTAGAAGTATCATGTAAACCAAGTCTCATTTTTATAGATATTTTTATGTTAGTGTTAGAAAAAACATCATTTAAATATTTATCTAAATATTCTAAATCCCGAAGCATTCCAGCACCCTTACCTTTTGGAGTAACTGTTTTAGATGGACAACCAAAATTAAGATTTACTTCATCATATCCAAGTCTTTCTAACTCTTTTATAAGCCATATTGTATTACTACTATCTTTAGATATAATTTGTGGTACTACTTTTGGTGAAACTTTGTTGTTTTGTGGGTCAATTTCTTTTATTTCCTTACTTTTAATAGAATAGGATGTAGGGTTTAGAAATGGAATATAGTATTTATCAATTCCAGTAAAATATTTATCTAATAATCTTCTAACATATAAATTAGTAACTCCTTCAAGAGGTGCAAGATAGTATTTCATATAGGCTCCTTATTACTTTAACATATTTATTATATTATAATATTTTTAAAATTATAAGAACATTTATATTGAATTATAAAAGAAAATGGGGTTTAATTAAGATAAAGGTGGAGGTATTATATATGGATCAAACAATTACACTTAAAGATAAAAGATATAGTATTATTGGATATGTTATAGTAAAAGATAATGGAAATAAGATATTAAAAGATAAGAGATATAGTATTTTAGGGTATTATGATAAAAAAAGAGATGTAACAATGGATAAAAGATATTTTGTTATAGCTCATGGTGATGTACTTACTACCCTACTTAATGTAGATTTATAATACTATAAAAAAATTAATGGTGATTAAATATGGAACATCAATTTTCAAGAATAGAATTACTACTAGGTCAAGATAATATGGATATGCTTAAAGAGAAAAAAGTAGCCATATTTGGAATAGGCGGAGTAGGTGGATATGTTGTAGAAGCACTTGCTCGTAGTGGAATAGGTAAGTTTGTATTAATTGATTCAGATAAAGTATCTTTATCTAATATTAATAGACAAATTATCGCAACTACTAAAACATATGATAAATATAAATGTGATGTTATGGAGGAAAGAATACATGATATTAATCCAAATGCTTTAGTTGAAACACATAAATGTTTTTTCTTACCTTCAAACGCAGATGATTTTGATTTTACATCATATGATTATGTGGTTGATGCTGTTGATACCGTAACTGCTAAGATAGCGATTATAGAAAAAGCTAAGCAAAATAATATTCCCATAATATCTGCAATGGGGGCAGGAAATAAAATAAATCCTTTAATGCTTAGAGTTGCAGATATTTCTAAAACTAAAGTAGATCCATTAGCTAAGGTTATGCGTCTAGAGTTAAAAAAGAGAAGAATAAAGAATGTAAAAGTTGTTTATTCTTTAGAAAATCCTATAAAGGCAAAAGAGAATATTGAAGTTAGTGATGGTAGTAGAAGACGCACTATACCAGGATCTACAGCTTTTGTGCCATCAACTATGGGACTTGTTATTGCGTCTGAAATTATTAAGGATTTAACAGGTATTAAAAATGAAGCTTTAGGTGCATAAATAAAGTATAACTAAAGGAGTGTAGCTAATGAAGAAAATATTATTTTTATTATTAAATTTAATAATTTTCCTTACTTTTACATCTTGTAAAGATGAAGAAAATTATTGTGACATTAGTGATGATGCACTTTTAGAAAAAATCAATTTACCACATACACAAAGATATGGTTTATGCACTATTTCATATGAAGATAATAATGAAAAACATACTGCAAATTATAGCCGTATAAGTGATAAGTGGGATTATTCATCATGGAAATGTGATGATGAATCAAGTACTATAATAGACTCTTTATTTATAATATCATGTGGTGCATATTACCATTACACTAACCCAGTATCACAAATTACTATAGGAGAGGTATCATATGCTTGGTATGTAGATGGAGAAAAACTAAAATATAGTGTTACTACCAAATATGGAGATAGCCTAATAGATAGGATTAATTATTACTACGCAGAAGATGGTTATCTTACCTCATTAAGTGAAGAAAAAAGTTCGGGTAGTAAAACTCAAACCATAAAAGCTAAAATTAAATATAGTATTAATGAATAAAATTATTACTCTTGTGCATTTTGCATAAGAGCTTTTTTGTTTTATGCTATAATAAGTCCGAGGTGTTTATATGTTTAATAATAAAATTGTATCTTTAGTTTACAAAACAATTTTACTTTCATTATCATTTATTACAATGGTATACCTTATTTGGAAAAATGATTTTAATACACCAAGATATTTTACAAATATATCTAATATATTAGTATTTGTTTTTACTCTAGTCATTTGGATATACACTTTAAAAGAAGTATTAAGAGGAGAAACTCTTGGATATAATACTACATTACTATGCTTAAAAGGTTTGCCAACACTTATGATTACTGTCACAGGATTAATTTATATGTTCTTTTTAGCTGACTACAGTAAAATAAGCAATTATGATCCACAAAATATACTTAAACATTATATAATTCCTATAATGTTTGTGCTTGATTTCTTTTTCTTTGATAGAAGAGGCGAATTAAAATGGTATCATCCACTTATTTGGGTAGGGCTTGCCTCAATTTATATTCCATATATTTTTATAAGACAAGCAATATTAAAAGGTGGAGCGCATCAATACTTTTACGATAATGTTAGATTCCCATACTTTTTCTTAGATATTGATACTCTTGGAATTATTGGAGGGTAGTTTATGGTTAGTTGGAATAATTTTAATTTTTACTATTATTTCATATTTATTTTATTTATGGAATTATAAAGGAAGGGAAAAAAACAATGAGAATAATATTTAAAGAAGCTAATGCTATAACTATAGAACTTATAAATAATGATTGTTATTACACTGAACCATATGATATTTATTTAAATGGTAAATATTATGCATCAAAAATAACTAATGTTTTTTCGCTATATGACCTTGCGCCAAATACAGAGTATAATGTTTTAATCAATGGTAAAACTATAGAATTTAAAACATTAGATAAAAAAATTATCACCTTAAAGAAAAATAAGGATATAGTAGATGATACAGAATATATTAATGAGGCTATAAAGAATTTAAAAGCTAATGAGATATTATCATTAGAGGGACATTTTAATATAACTTCTATTGAAATATTTGATAATAATAAATCAATTTATTTTTCCCCAAGGTCTACTATTTTATGTGAGACAAAGAGGGAAAAATATAAAATATTTGAATCAACTGATATAAAGAATAATATAGTACTCGGTACATGGGAAGGAAGAAGTGATAGAGCATTTTATTCTCCTATTACAGTAGTTGGTGCTAAAAATGTTAATTTATATGGACCAGGTTTGATAGACTGTAATGCTTGTAATTCTGATTGGTGGATAAACCATAGAGAAATGAGAATTGCACGTAGACCTAAAGGAATATTTATTCATACATCAGATAATGTATTTGTAGAAGGAATAAATTTAAAGAATACTCCATCATGGTCAATACATCCTTTTTATTCATCTAATATTAATATAATAAACACAAGGGTAGAAAACCCTATGGATAGTCCTACAACAGATGGTTGTGATCCTGAGGCATGTCTTAATGTTAATATTATAGGAAATTATTTTTCTGTAGGTGATGATTGTATAGCTATAAAATCATCAAAAATAGAATTAGCATCTCTTTATCATCGTCCTTCATCAAATATTATTATAAGAAATAATATAATGGCGCATGGACATGCAGGAGTTACTCTTGGTTCTGAAAATAGCGGTGGTATAAATAATGTTTATGTATCGCAATGTTATTTCAATGAAACAGATAGAGGACTTAGAGTAAAAAGCCAAAGAGGAAGAGGAAAAGATGCGATAATTAGTAATATTTCATTTGATAATATTCATATGAATTCTGTTAAGACACCTTTTGTAATAAATGCATTCTATAAAGCTGGAAATGATGTAATAGATTCTAGGTTTGATGAATTTATTCATAAAGTGGATGATACAACACCATCATTTGATACATTTAAGTTTAAAAATATTAAATGTGATAACGTATCATATGGACTAGGATTTTTTAAAGGACTTCCTGAATCTCACATAAAGAATGTAGTGCTTGAAAATGTTTGGGTTACTTATAATAAAAATAGCCTAGAAGGAATTATGGCAATGACTCCAAATCCTATAAAATATAAGGGAGTAGGATTTGTATTATCAAATATAGATAAGCTTGAACTTATAAATGTTAAATTTATAGATGCGCCTCTTACTATGTATATAAAAGATGATAATGTAAAAATTAGCGAAGAATGAAAAGAATCTACAACAAACCTTGATTATATCTTTAAATAGTGATATCATAAAGGTGGAGATTTTAAAGTTGTAAAGAAAAGCATCAGTGCTGGTAACACTGATGCTTTTTAACATTTTTAGAAAGGAGATTTCAAAGTTGTAGTTATCTCTTATTCTTTAAGATATAAGCTATAACCACAAGGTATAATAGGAGCATAATTAAGTACTCCATATGATCTCCTTTCTAGTAGGTCTTAATCACTACCAGCAAAAAAATCACTCCAATCTATAATGTTAAGGGAGCCTATTTCATCTCCTCGTATTATATATAGCGAGTTACTATTACTTTTTACTAAAACTATTTTAAAAATTGTGTTTTTAATAATTTATCATTTCATATAAAAAATCAATCAAAACAATTTACTTTTAAATGATTTTTAGTATAATAGGTGTGTTTTGAGGTTTTATTATGAATAAGTATTTAATGATTTTTATTAGTGCCTTTACATCTGGACTTTGTATTTGTTTTGGTGCTTCAGTATATCTTTTATGTCAAACGAATGGATTTGCTATGAAAGTAGTTGGTTCATTAATGTTCGGAATAGGATTATTTACAATTATACATGCCAAATTATGGCTATATACTGGTAAGGTTGGATTTGTAATAGACAATAAGCCTAAATACTTATTAGATTTAATTATATGCTTTGTAGGTAATGCACTTGGATGTTTTTTACTTTCTCTTATTTTAAAACAAACAAGAATTGGAGATAATTTAAGAGAAGCAGCAATACCAATAGTTGATGCTAAAATTAATGATACATGGTATTCAATTTTTATATTATCTATTATGTGTGGAGTTATGATTTATCTTGCAGTAGTAGGTCATAAAAAGTGTGAATATCCGCTTGGTAAAGTATTATTTGTATTCCTACCTGTATCATTATTTATCTTATGTTCATTTGAGCACGTTGTAGCTAATATTGTGTATTTTACTTACGCTGGGGAAATTAGTTTTAAAGTAGTAGGATATTTTATTATAATGTTTATTGGAAATGCAATTGGTTCTATTACTTTTGATTTATTATTAAAGTTAATTAATTATTTTGAAAATAAAAATAATAAAGAAAATATTATAGAAGAAGAAAAGGCAGTAGATTAGTGTATCACTGCCTTTTTCCTATTTCTTGAAATTTTTAATAGCGTTAAATGTTTCTTCGCTTATGAAATGCTCAATCTCGCATGCATCTTCTAATGCAGTTTCTTTTGAAATGCCAATACTCATAAAGAATTCTGATATTACTTTATGGCGCTCATATACAGCTGATGCTTTTTTATATCCTTCATTTGTTAGTGTGATTACACCATTTTTTTCCATATTAATAAGCCCTTTATCAGCAAGCTTATGCATAGCTATAGATACTGATGGCTTTGAAAATCCCATTTCGTTCGCAATATCAATAGAGTGTATATTTTGCTTATCTTCACTAAGCATTAAAATTTTTTCTAGATAATCTTCTTCAGACTGTTGATATTTCATGTAATTACCTCCAAAATCTATAACAATATTATTATATCAAATAAAATCTAATTTGAATAGAATTAATGGAAACTTTAACGAAGATATGTTAATATAATATAGGTGATATATATTGTATAATTATTATGATTTTATAAATGATTTGAAGGCATCAACACTTAAAAGTTATGATACTGTAATGATTCATTCAAGTTTTAAATCAATTAAAAATATTATGGGTGGAGGAAATACGATTCTTAAAGCTTTAAAGGATTATTTTAAGGATGGACTATTATTACTTCCAACACATACTTGGGCAACTATTAAAGAAGATATGGCAATAATGAATAAAGAAGAGGCTAATTCTTGCGTTGGCTATCTAACTAATCTTGCGATAAAGGATAAGGATTTTATAAGAAGTAATCATCCAACTCATTCTGTTGTGGCATGTGGTAAAAATGCTTTGGAATATATAAAAGATGATGACTTTGCGACAACTCCTGTTCCTCCAAATGGTTCTTTTGGAAAACTAAAAAATGGTGGAAAGATTTTATTTATAGGGTGTCCGTTATCAAAAAATACATTTATTCATTCAATAGAAGAGGAAATGAATGTAGAAAATAGATTTACAGAGCACATTTATACATTTTATACTATGGATAAAGATTCAAATAAATTAGAATTTCATATGCCAAGGCATTATAACGCATTATGCCCTCACATCTCAGATAACTATGAAAAATTATTACCACTTTTTTTAGCAAGTGGTTGTGCAAAAAGAATAAAACTTTTAGATAGTACATCTTATCTACTTGATGCATCTTCTGTATACCAAATTGTTAAGAATATATTAGGCAATGATATTCACGCATTTGATGATTTAAGAGATATAAGGGAGTATATGTAATGTTAGGTATTTTAAAGGATAGACTTATAAATATATTAAAAGAAGAAAATGTTAATTCTATTACTCTTGATAATGGAAATATAATAAATGATTTTAATTTGATAAATGAAAGTGATACAGTTACATATGTTGATAATCTTACATTTACAGGCTTTATTACTAAATATGCAGATAAAAATAATTTATATTTATTAGAAAATAATTATTATTATGAATTTGGTTTCAAGTCACTTAATTCTTTGGCAATAAGAGAATATAATGTATACCCTCAAATAATAAATTTTCCAATAAGTGACGCCCTAATTAATTTACTTGGCAATTTCTTAGATGAATATAGTGAGCTTTCAAGCGAAGATATAAAATCATATATAAGAAGATCATATGAAGTATATAAGATAATATCAGATGAATTAAATGAAAATTATCTTGTAATATATGGTATGAATGAGGATAATTTGATTTAGATAAAATAAAATGATTAAGACTAAACTTAATCATTTTTTTCGTTCTTTGGCTTATATACATATTTTATATATTCATAAGAATTATGTTCTTTAACTGTATCACACATAATTTTATATGCTTCATTTCTAAGACTCTCATATCTTTTTTTCATTTCTAAAAGTTCATCAGGATAAATAGGCTTAGATACATAAACTGAAACACCAGGTTTCTTACCCTCTTTTTTAGGCTTTCTAAATACAGTTGTAAGAATAACAATTGGACAATTTATTCTTGCGGGGTATTTAAATGAAGCACTCTTAAACGGTCTTATTCCATTGTAATATTCCCAAATGTGAGCTTCAGGAAAAATTAAGATATTATCCTTTCTTTTCTTAATTGTTGTCTCTTGAAACTCTAAGAATTCCTTCATTTGAGAAATAGATGTAGGAAGAGGTATACCTCCGACTGTTCTTATTATATTTTTCATACCTATATATCTTGATATTACAGGATTAGCTACTGTGTAACATTTCCTTGGGTATGATATTAGTGCTGCATAAAAAGGGTCAATAGTTGTTGTATGATTAGAATACATATAATATCCTTTTAATCCTTTTACATTCTTTTTTCCGTATACTTTTAAATGGTGAAACCATTTGCTTATTATAAAGGCAATTGGTACCGCAATTAAATAATAAACTATATTTGCCCATAATCTAAATAAAAAATTCTTTTTATATTTAAAATTAATAGGAGTAGTATAACCTACTTGTTTTTTAATCGCAAAATCATCATTTAACGGATCACTATAATAAATTATTTTCTTTTCCATAAATCCACCAAACCTCAATAAAATTATAATTTAATGAACTATATTTTTCAACCATTTTACTTTTTTGGTTAAAAAGATTATAATAAAAGTAATAATTGAGTAGGAGGATCTTTTATGTTACTTCCAAATTCTAATTTATTTACTATTACAATTAATAAAAAAGGTGAAATAATTGAAAGCGCTGATAATATAGTGGGTAATATTTCTTCGTATATAGCGCCTATGTTTAAATATGACTTTTTAAATAGAATAGCTATGATTTCTAATGGAGCTAAAGAGGATTTTAATACTGTACTATATGATACAAAAGAAATTCCTGTAATCGCAAGTACAAAAGGTCTTTTAGACAAAATTGTAATAACTTTTGTTAAACTTAGCCTTACAGGATATCTTATAAATCCTATTGCGTTTGTTGAACTTGATTATAAAAATTCATTTATTTTATCAACAGAAATTGATGGAAAAAATGAAAGACTTATGGAATCTATTGAATTCTTTACAAAGTCTAATAAATATGATTTAGTAATTTATCCAGAACATGTAATATCATTTATATCTTTTACAAGAAATGTAAGAAATGAATATGAAAGATATTTTCAAATGTATATAAAAGGTGAACTTAGATGGGTTTCTTTAATGCTTTTTTCACTATCATCAACATCAGATCATATTTTGTTTGGCGCAATCTCAGATATTACTGATCATATTGAATCACAAATACCTATTATTAAAAAATCATTTAGGGATCCTTTAACAAATACTTTACCTAAGGATTCTATTATCCAATATGTAAATGATTATATATCAATATATAATGATACACAGGCTGCGTTAATTATTTTAGATGTGGATTATTTCAAACAAATAAATGATACATATGGTCATTCATTTGGAGATACTATTTTAAAACAAATAGTAAATGTAATAAAGAGTCAGTTAGACGAATATCCTGGAGCGCAAATTGGAAGATATGGTGGAGATGAATTTTTAATATTCATACCAAATGTAACATCATATGTTGAGGTTAAAGATTTAGCGTCAAAAATAAGACATGAAGTTATAAAAATATATTATGATGAAATAAAATCATTTAGTGTAACTATATCTCAAGGTATCGCAAGATATCCACTAGATGGAAAAAACTTTGAGGAGCTTATTAAAAAAGCTGATAAAGCGCTATATAGAGGTAAGATGAAGGGAAGAGATTGTTATGTCATCTATGATGAGATGAAATGTGGCGATATCGACCCAACAGGTGCCGCACTAAATTTAAGCGATATTCAAAAGAAGTTAAAGCTTTCAACATCAACTGAAAATGATGTGGCCTCAATAATCTTTAATATGTCTATTGAACCTAATATTGATGATTCTATTAACAGGGCGTTAACTGAATATGCAACACTATTAAAACTTGATAGAATTATTGTAAGATATAAAGGCCATGAGTTCATTTATGGAAATGATAGATATCCAATTGTAGAAGGATATACTAGTGAGGCAATAAATAATTATAAGGATTATTTTGTTAATGGTGAGCTTAGAGAAAATAATACTAATATATTGAGTCATAAAAATAAAGTGTTTAAACAACTATTAATAGATTTTGGAATACTTGCGTTTGATATGTATAGAATAACTGATGAGAATGATAATTTTGAAGGATTTATTTCATATGAAATGTGTGGTTCTAAGCGCACATTTATCCCAAGTGATATAGAAGCGTTTAAAAATCTTAAAAATTTTATAATTGTTTATATGGACAAATATATTAATT
>CAZJAM010000052.1:0-10605 GCA_964544095.1 uncultured Anaeroplasmataceae bacterium
TCACCATCTGGTGCATCCACAGGTGAGCATGAGGCAATAGAACTTCGTGATGGAGATAAGGAACGTTATCTTGGAAAAGGTGTTTTAAAAGCTGTTAAAAATGTTAATGATATCATTGCCCCAGCATTAAAGGGAATTGATGTTCATAATCAATTATTAATCGACTCAAGAATGATTGAAATCGATGGAACAGAAAATAAGAGCAAGCTTGGAGCTAACGCAATACTTGCTGTATCTATGGCTTGTGCTAAGGCTGCTGCCGATTATGATGAAGTGGAATTATATAATTATCTAGGTGGTTTCAATGCCAAGAAGATGCCAGTACCTATGATGAATATTTTAAATGGTGGAGCACATGCAGATTTTTGTATTGATTTCCAAGAAATTATGATACTACCTGTATCTGCTACATCTATAAAAGAAGCAGTAAGAATGGGTGCTGAAGTATTCCATAATTTAAAAACTATTCTTAAAGGTTATGGATATAATACTGCAGTAGGTGATGAAGGAGGATATGCTCCTAAGCTTAAGAATGGAAATAGTGAAGCATTTAAGATTGTTGATGAAGCAATCCGTAAAGCCGGTTATGTTCCAGGTAAGGATATTTATTTAGGAATTGATGTAGCTTCATCTGAATTCTATAATGAGACTACTAAAAAATATGATTTAAAGGCTGAAAATAAGTCTTTAACTACAGATGAGATGATTAATTATCTTAAGACTTTAACTGAGAACTATCCAATTATTACAATAGAGGATGGACTTGATGAAAATGATTGGGAAGGATGGAAGAAGCTTACTGATACAATAGGAGATAAGGTTCAACTTGTAGGTGATGACTTATTTGTTACAAACACTAAGAGACTTGAAAAGGGAATCAAGATGGGAGTTGCGAATGCAATTTTAATCAAGGTTAACCAAATTGGAACTCTTACTGAAACATTTAATGCGATTGAAATGGCAAAGCGTGCAGGATACGCTGTAATTGTTTCACATAGATCAGGTGAAACTGAAGATACTACAATTGCAGATATTGTAGTAGGTACAAACGCAATGCAAATAAAGACAGGATCTTTATCTCGTACAGATAGAATTGCAAAATATAACAGACTTATGCGTATTGAGGATCAATTAAATCAATATGGTGAAGAACATATTGCAGAATATCCTGGAATGAATGCATTTGTATCAATAAATAGATAAAATAAAAGGCATCATTTGATGCCTTTGTTTTACATTTTATTATCAATTTCTTTAATCATTTGTTCTAACTCTTCACGCTTGAATAAATATTTCTTACGGCAAAAGTTACATGTGACTTCAGCTTGACCAATCTCATTTATTATTGATTCTAATTCTTTTTTACCAAGAGATTTAATACCTCTATAGTATTGATCTTTATTACAAGGACATTTATAAGCAATCTCTTCAGTACCTAAGAATTCACAATCGTTATCTGATAAAATCTTAATAATATCTTCAGGAGTCATACCTTCATTAATCATTTCAGATACAGGCTTTATGTGTTTTAATCTTTCTTCAATCTTTTGTATTGTCTCCTCATCGCATCCAGGCATTAATTGTAATATAAATCCACCTGCAGCCTTACATGAATTGTCAGTGTCTACAAGTACACCTAAACCAACAGAAGAAGGAGTTTGTTCAGAGGACGCAAAATAATAAGTGAAATCTTCAGCAATCTCTCCTGTTTGAATATTGATGGTTGTAGTAAATGGTTCTTTTAATCCTAAATCTTTTACTACAGTCATAGTACCATTTCCAACGGCTTTTCCAACCGCAAGTTTTCCATTATCATATTGCATAAATACACCAGCATTACTAACAAATCCTCTAACAAATCCATTAGATGCTTCAACTACCATTAATCCTAGTGGGCCATCACCATCAAAACGAATTGTAATATTTTCGTTTGATTTGTAATTGCAAGAAATAATTGCGGCAGCAGTAAGACATCTTCCAAGTGCTGCACATGAAGTTGGCCATAAACCAAATATTTTTCTAGCCTCCTCTACCATGTTAGTAGAAGTTGCGGCATAAATTCGCACTAATTTATTATAAGCTAAAGCTTTACATACGTAATCTTTCATAATTAATCACCAAAAGTATTATAGCATAGAAATTTATAATTTATTGAAAAAATTAACTAAATTACAAATTAATTGTTGACATATAAAATCAAATTGTATATAATAGTTATTGTCATCGAAGATTAGGGGTAATGCCTCCGATTGAAGATGACTATATTGCAAAGATAGTTTAGAAATATTATTAAACTTGAGTATAATTATGAAGAGATTAGTTCATAATTATTAGTCTCTTCAAAATAAGTGAGACTAATATGTACTTGAGTTGGTCTCTTTTATTTTTTTCTAGACTTGATAGTCGTAAGTAGAATTAGTAGTTAATTTATTTAATGAAGAAGCGAACTAGCATTTGGTGAAAGGTTAGTATTAATAATTAATGAACGCATCTACCTAGATTCTTTCCAGAAATTTAAGTATGGATAGACGTATAAATCTGCGTTAAAGAATACGAGGTGGCCTAAATTTAGGCAATTAGAGTGGTACCGCGCGAAAATTTGCGTCTCTTTCTTATAAAGAAAGGGACTTTTTTTGTACATTATGGTAAAATAATAGAAAAGGAGAAATTTTAAGATGGACAAGAAGAATATTAAAAAAGTAGTTTTAGCTTATTCAGGAGGACTTGATACTTCAATTATCATACCTTGGTTAAAAGAAAATTATAATAACTGTGAGGTTGTATGTGTTTCTGGAAACGTAGGACAAGCTGATGAGTTAGAAGGATTAAACGAGAAAGCTTTAAAGACAGGTGCTTCAAAGCTATACATTGAAGATTTAAATAAAGAATTTGTAGAGGATTATATTTTCCCAACATTAAAGGCAGGAGCTAAGTATGAAGGAAAGTATTTACTAGGAACTTCATTCGCAAGACCTATTATCGCAAAGCGTATCGCTGAGATTGCCTTAAAGGAGCATGCAGACGCTATAGTTCATGGATGCACTGGTAAGGGAAATGACCAAGTACGTTTTGAACTTGCAATTAAGGCATTCGCACCAAATATGCCAGTTATTGCGCCATGGAGAGAGTGGGATATTAAATCTCGTGATGAGGAAATTGATTTTGCAGAGGCACATAATGTACCTTTAAAGATTTCAAGAGAAACTAACTATTCAAAGGATAAGAACCTATGGCACTTATCTCATGAAGGATTAGATCTTGAAGATCCTGCAAACGAGCCTAAGTATGATAAGATACTTGAAATGGGAGTATCTCCAGAACAAGCACCAGATAAGGCAGAATATGTAACAATTCACTTTGAAAAGGGAATTCCTACTGCTGTAAATGGTAAGAAGATGAATGCTGTTGATCTTGTTTGGGAATTAAATAAGATTGGTGGAAGAAATGGTGTTGGAATTATCGACATCGTTGAAAACAGACTTGTTGGTATGAAGTCTCGTGGAGTTTATGAGACACCTGGTGGAACTATTCTTTATGAGGCTCATGAATTACTTGAGTCAATTACACTTGATAAGCAAACTATGCATTTCAAGAGAAGTGTAAGTGATAAGTTTGCAGAACTTGTATATGATGGACTTTGGTTTACACAATTAAGAGAAGCTTTATCAGCTTTTGTTGATCAAACACAAACTGTTGTAACAGGTGATGTAAAGTTAAAGCTTTATAAGGGAAATATTATCCCTGCATCTCTAACTTCTCCAAATTCATTATGGAATGAAGAAATTGCTTCATTCGGAGATGACGAGGGAGCATATAATCAAGCAGATGCTGCTGGATTTATTAACCTATTTGGACTTCCAATTAAGGTTCAAGCATTATTAAATGCTAAGAAAAATAAGTAATTAGAGTGGTGATTTATTATGGCTATGTGGGCTGGTAGATTTAAAAAAGAGGAAAGTAAAGATGTAAATGATTTTAACTCTTCAATTTCCTTTGATAGTAGAATGTTTGAGCAAGATATTTTAGGATCTATCGCTCATGCAACCATGCTAGGACATCAAAATATAATTTCTTTAGATGATGCAAATTTAATTGTAAAAACACTTACTGAAATTTTAGAAGATATAAAGAATTCTAAGTTATTATTTGATTATGAAGCTGAAGATATCCATATGTTTGTAGAAGCAGAGCTTACAAAGCGTATTGGTGAGGTTGGTAAAAGACTTCATACATCAAGATCTCGTAACGACCAAGTTGCCTTAGATATTAGATTATATCTTCGTGATGAGATTAAAAATATTAAAGAACTTGCGATAAATTTAATCAAATCAATTATTAATCTTGCAGATAAAAATAAAGAAACTATAATGCCAGGTTATACACATTTGCAACGTGCACAACCTATAACATTTGCAAATCATCTACTTGCATACGCAACAATGCTTAAAAGAGACATTGAGCGTCTAGATGATACAAATAAACGTTTAAATAAAAACCCACTTGGTTCATGTGCATTAGCAGGAACAACATATAATATCGATAGAGGTATGGTTGCAAAGCTGCTTAATATGGATGGTGTTACACCAAATACTCTTGATGGTGTATCTGATAGAGATTTCTGTGTAGAACTTGCATCTACAATTGCGATTATGCAAATGCACCTATCAAGATTTAGTGAAGAAATTATTATGTGGTCATCATGGGAATTTAAATTTATTGATCTTGATGATGCATATTCAACAGGTTCTTCAATAATGCCACAAAAGAAGAATCCTGATATAGCTGAACTTGTTCGTGGTAAGACAGGAAGAGTTTATGGAAACCTAATTACTCTTCTAACTATGCTAAAAGGAATCCCTTTAGCATACAACAAAGATATGCAAGAGGATAAACAAGCAATATTTGATTCAGTAGATACTATTAAGGATTGCCTAAAAATATTTGCGCCAATGCTTGATACACTTACTGTTAATAAAGATAATATGAAGAAGGCTGCAGCTAAAGGATTTATTAACGCAACAGACCTTGCTGACTATCTAGTTAAAAAAGGTATGGCATTTAGAACAGCTTATAAGATTTCAGGAACTCTTGTAGCTTTATGTATTGATAAGAATACAACTCTTGAGGAATTACCTTTAGATGAATATAAGAAATTTAGTGATTTGTTTGATGAAGATTTGTATGATGCGATTGATTTAAGAAATGCTACATTTAGAAGAACTTCTGAAGGTGCATCATCAATCTCATCTACTACTAAACAAATAAATGATTTAAAGAAGGAGCTTCAAATATAATGTTTAAGGTTTATATTGATGGACAATCTGGAACTACAGGATTAAGAATTAATGAGCGTCTTTCTAAAAGAAATGATATCGAAATCTTAAAAATAAGCGAAGATAAAAGACATGACACTGTAGAACGCAAAAAATATATTAACAGCGCTGATGTGGTATTTTTATGTTTACCAGATGATGCCGCAATTGATGCAGTTAAGTTATGTGAAAACGAAAATACTGTAATTATTGATGCTTCAACTGCTCATAGAACTAATAAAGACTGGGCTTATGGTTTTCCAGAACTTTCAAATGAATTTTTTAATAAAATTAAAAATTCTAAGAGAATTGCAAATCCAGGATGTTATGCATCAGGATTTATTTCAATTGCCTACCCACTTGTAAAAATGGGCATTGCGCCTAGTGATTATCCATTCTCTGCAAATGCGATTTCAGGCTATAGTGGTGCTGGAAAGAATGGAATTAAGCAATATGAAGATAAAGAAAGATCAAGTGAATTTGATGCACCTCGCCTATACGCAATGTCTATGGCACATAAGCACTTACCTGAAATGCAAGTAATCGCAGGACTTAAGGATAAACCATTATTTAATCCTTATGTTTGTGATTTTTATGAAGGTATGCTTGTAACAATTCCACTATATACAAAGCTTTTAAATAAAAAATATAGTGTAGAAGAAATACATGATAAGTTTGCTGAATACTATAAGGGACAGGACTTTGTAAGAGTAATGCCACTTAAAGAAAAGGGAACTGATGATGGATATTTATCAGCATCTCATCTTGCAAGTAAAGATTATATGGAAATATATATTGCAGGAAATGAAGATAGAATTAATATAACATGTGCACTTGATAACCTTGGAAAAGGTGCAAGTGGAGCTGCAATAGAATCAATGAATATTGTTTTAGGACTTGATCCAAAGACAGGTCTTGAACTCTAAGGAGGATTAATTATGAAGGTTATTAATGGTGGTGTAGTTGCCGCAAAAGGATTTAAGGCTAATGGAATTCATTCAGGACTTAGAAAAAATCCTGAAAGAAAAGATTTAGCTTTAATAGTATCAGATGTATTGTGTACAACTGCATCTGTTTATACAACAAACCTTGTTAAAGGAGCACCAATTCTTGTAACTAAAAAGCATAGCCTAGATGGACATGCGCAAGCAATTGTTTGTAATAGCGGAAATGCTAATACTTGTAATGCTGATGGTGTCTGGAAAGCAGAGGCAATGTGTGAATATGTATCAAAGGCTACCGGAATTGATGTAGATAATGTATTAATTGGATCTACTGGAGTCATTGGACAAGTACTAGATATTACACCAGTTAAGGATCATATGGATGAGCTTGTAAGTGGATTATCAAATGAACCTATAGCCTCAGAGCGTGCATGGCAAGGAATTATGACAACAGATACTAAGAAGAAAGAAGTAGCTTTAGAATTCTTGGTAGATGGAAAAGTATGCCATATAGGTGGAATTTGTAAAGGTTCTGGCATGATAAGACCAAATATGGCAACAATGCTATGTTTTATAACAACTGATTGTGCTATATCAAGCCAAATGCTACAAAAAGCTTTATCTAATGTAATAGAAGATACATTTAATATGGTATCAGTTGATGGAGATACATCAACTAATGATACTGTAACTATACTTGCAAACGGACTTGCAGAAAATAAGGAAATTACAACAGAGGACTCTGGATATAATGAGTTCTATAAAGCACTAGAATATATCGCAACATTATTATGTAAGGCAATTGCTAAGGACGGAGAAGGAGCTACTAAGTTATTAGTAGTAGAAACTCTTAATGCAAAAACTAAAAATGATGCGAAAATTGTCGCAAAATCTGTAGTTATGTCATCTTTATTAAAGGCTGCAATGTTTGGAGCTGATGCAAACTGGGGAAGAGTTTTATGCGCTATTGGTTATAGTGGAGCTAATGTTGACATTAGTAAAGTTGATGTTGAATTTGAATCAGTAAAGGGAATTCTTCCTGTATGTAAGAATGGTGCAGGAATTCCATTTAGTGAAGAAAAAGCTAAAGAAATTTTACTTGAAGATGAAATTACAATTAGATGTAATTTAAATGACGGATCATATAATTCAGCTGCATTTGGATGCGACTTAACATATGATTATGTAAAGATTAATGGAGATTATAGAAGCTAAAAAGGGGGATACTCAATGAAGTTTTCAAATGAAGAACAGGCAGAAATATTAATTCAAGCCTTACCTTATATACAAAAATATTATGGTAAAACTATCGTAGTTAAATACGGTGGTAATGCTATGGTAGATGATAAGTTAAAAGAATCTGTTATGCAAGATATAGTTTTACTATCTCTTGTAGGTGTAAAGGTAGTATTAGTTCATGGTGGTGGACCTGAAATAAATACAGCTTTTAAAGCATATGGTAAGGAAACTATTAAGGTTGATGGACTTAGATTTACTGATAAAGATGGAGCCGATATTGTTCAAATGGTTCTAGCTGGGAAGGTAAATAAAGATTTAGTTAAACTTATAGGTAATAAAGGTGGTAAAGCCATCGGTCTATCTGGAATGGATGGAAAAATGATTAAATGTAAGTTTAAAAATAAAGATAAGTATGGATATGTTGGAGATATTTTAGAAGTAAATCCTGATGTAATACTTACTGCCTTAGACCATGGCTATATTCCTGTAATCTCAACTGTTGGTGTTGATGATATGGGCAATAGTTACAATATTAATGCTGATACTGCAGCCGCAAGAATTGCAGGTGCCTTAAAGGCAGAAGCGTTTATTGCGGTAACTGATATTAAGGGACTTCTAAGAGATAAAAATGATGACACAACATTAATTCATGAGATTAATGTATCTGAGCTTAAAACTCTTGAAAAACAAGGAATTATTGATGGTGGTATGATTCCTAAGGTTGAATGTTGTGTTGAAGCACGTAGACGTGGAGTTAATAAAGTATTTATAATTGACGGAAGAGTTCCACATGCAATTCTTATTGAAGTATTAACTGATGAAGGAATTGGAACTATGTTTAAATAGGAGGCACTTTATGAGTGAGATTATTAAAGAAGACAATGAAAACATTGTTCATACATATAATCGTTTTGGAGTAGTACTTACATCTGGTAAGGGCTCTATTTTAGTTGATGAAAATGGTAAGGAATATATTGATTTCTCATCAGGAATTGGTACAAATATATTTGGTATAAATGATTCGGCTTGGATTAAGGCAATAACTTCTCAAGCAAATAATATTCAACATACATCAAATCTATATTATTCAGTTCCACAAGTAAAACTTGCAAAAATTTTATGTGAAAAATCCGGAATGAAAAAAGTATTCTTCGCAAATTCTGGCGCAGAAACAAATGAATGCGCAATAAAAACTGCAAGAAAGTATTCATATGATAAGTATGGAGAAGGAAGATATGAAATCATTACTCTTATAAATTCATTCCATGGAAGAACAATCGCAACATTAAGTGCTACAGGACAAGATGTTTTCCATCAATACTTTATGCCGTTTGTTGATGGATTTAAGTATGTTCACGCAAATGATATAGAAGAATTAAAAAATACTATATCAGATAAAACTTGTGCCATTATGATTGAAACTATTCAAGGTGAAGGTGGAGTTAATGCATTAGATAGTGAATTTATAAAATATATTGATAAAGTATGTAAGGAAAAAGATTTAGTATTTATAGTAGATGAAGTTCAAACTGGAAATGGTAGAACTGGATATTTCTATTCTTATCAAGAATATGGTGTATCTCCTGATGTAGTCACAACAGCTAAAGGTATTGGTGGAGGACTACCACTTGGCGCAATACTTTTTAGTGATAAAACAAAAGATGTTTTAACACCTGGTACTCATGGTACTACATTTGGTGGAAATCCAATATGTACTGCCGGAGCTTTATCTATAGTAGAACGTATTGATTCAAGCCTTTTAGATCATGTAAAAGAATGTAATAAAATTATTAAGAAAAAATTAGAGGGTCATAAAAATATAGTATCAATTTCTGGTAAAGGATTAATGGTAGGAATTGAATTAAAGGATGGAATCAATTCATCTGATATAGTAAAAGAAGGAATTGAAAAAGGAGTAATTATGCTTACTGCTAAAAAGAAAGTAAGATTACTTCCTGCATTAAATATTCCTTTTGATATCCTTGAAAAAGGATTAGATATATTACTTGAAATCGTGGAGGCAAAATAATGAAGAATTTTTTAACATTACAAGATTTAACTAAAGAAGAAATTATTGATTTACTAAATTTAGCTGATCAATTAAAATTTGAACGTAAGAATGGAATTCCTCACCCAATTTTAAAAGGAAAAACTCTAGGACTTATTTTCCAAAAATCTTCTACAAGAACACGTGTTTCTTTTGAGGTAGGAATGTATGAACTTGGTGGATATCCATTATTCTTATCTTCACGTGACTTACAAATTGGACGTGGAGAGCCAGTTCAAGATACAGGAAGAGTTTTAGGACGTTATCTTGATGGAATTATGATTCGTACTTTTGAACAAAAAGAAGTAGAAGATTTAGCTAAGTGGAGTGGAAAACCAGTTATTAACGCATTAACTGATTATTGTCATCCATGCCAAGTATTAGCTGACTTAATGACTATTCGTGAGCATAAGGGTTCATTTGAAGGACTTAAGGTATGTTATATTGGAGATGGAAACAATATGGCAAACTCTATTATTGTAGGTTCACTTAAGGTAGGTATGAAGGTAGCTGTCGCATGTCCTAAGGGATATTATCCTGCTCAAAGAGTTTTAGATTTTACTAAGGAATATCCTGGAATGTTTGAACTTACAGAAGACCCTATGGCTGCGGCAAAGGATGCAGATGTATTCTTTACAGATGTATGGACTTCAATGGGTGAAGAGGCAGAAACTGAAAAGAGAAAAGCTGTATTTGCAGGTAAGTATCAAATAAACGATGAGGTTTTATCAGTAGCTCATAAAGACGCAATGGTACAACATTGCTTACCAGCTCACCGTGGAGAAGAAATTACTGCAGAAGTATTTGAGGCTCATGCAAATGAAATTTTTGATGAAGCAGAGAATAGACTTCATGCACAAAAAGCTGTAATGGTTACATTACTTAAAGATTAATGTTTTAATAAAAAAATTTAAATAAATTTAAAGAATGCATAGATTTTTCTTGATATAGTAAAAAATCTATGCTTTTTTATAACTTTATAAAAAAGATGAAGAATTTCGAATATTAAAAAAAAATTAATGCTTGCAATAAAATGATAATTCCTTTTAAAAACTTAATAAAA
>CAZJAM010000053.1:0-2517 GCA_964544095.1 uncultured Anaeroplasmataceae bacterium
ATATTTCTTTTGCGTATACATTATTATTTGTATTTACAAAAGAACACAATAAAAAACATAAAATAATAATCCCCAAAAATATTTTTTTCATATTCTTCTCCTCTATTCCAGGTAGAATTTCAAGAATATATCTACATTAGTTAATTATCTCTCATCCACCTACTTATAATTTTAGAAATAATAATAGGCAATGTCAAGAGTTAAAAACTAAATTTTTAAAAATATTATTTCCACATCAACAGATAATTATACATGTGTATAGTTTTCTTTTAAATTATCGATTTTTTGAAAACAAATTATTGAAATATCATTAATCTTACGTACGTTATATAAAAGGTTATTTAATTAAAGGAATTCAAGACAAAAATAAAAGGTAGTTTTGCCTACCTTTTGATTTTAAAGAAGTTAAATATAAAATATAAGATACACACAGCAAGGAAGTAAATGGTTGCGAGGTTATACACATTACCACCATCCATGCTTGTATATAATCCATAATAATCATTTATCTTAAATGAGTTATGAACAACAGCATATTTAATATAACTACATATATCTGATAATAATAGAGCGGCGAATACTAAGACAATAAATCTTTTTATTCTATCTATCATATATTATCCAATCTTCTTAACATCTGATGCTGAAAACTCTGCAGGGTTTACAGAACCAAGGAAGTTAATCCCAACAGTTACAAGTTGTTTTTCTTCATTAAGGTTAATAATTTCAGCAACTTGACCTGCAAATGAGCCAGAAATAATTTCTACCTTATCTCCAACCGCAAAGTTTAACTTTGGTTTTTCCATCAATCCTAAATTACGAAGAATTGTATTCATTTCATCTGTTGGAACTGGAGTTGGCTTAGTTCCATTTCCAGATGACCCTAAGAATCCTGTAACCTTTGGTGTGTTACGAATCATAAACCAAACTTGATCATCCATTTCTTTATCGATTTCCATTTCGATAAATACATATCCTGGGAATAACTTCTCAGTCTTAATCTTCTTAGTTCCATCTTTCTTAGTCTCTTCTACTTCATGTTCAGGTACTAATACCTGATAAACCTTGTCTTCCATATTCATTGATTGTGCTCTAGCCATAATGTCATTCTTTACAGATGACTCACTTCCAGAATATGTTTGCGCAATATACCATTTTCTCATATTTCTAACACCTCTTCTTAATCACTTATACTTAATATATACGAAATTAGTTTAGATACAAATGCATCAAATAATAATAATACTGATACTAATATTAGTAAAAAGATAAATACACGAGCAACGTCAGCTCCAAACTGTCTACCCTTTGGCCATGATACTTTTTTAAGTTCAGGGAATGCTGGCTTAAAGAATGGCCATAGTGATAAGGCTATCGCTAATATAGAAAGTCCAACTAAAATCCATGCGAATACCTTAGGGAAATTACCAATAAGAGGGAAATCTTCAGATACTTCAAGTGTACCATTTAAAATTAAACATCCCAAAATTAAAGCCATGAATGATAAAATTAGTAAAACATAGTTTTCCCATTTGTGCTCATTCTTTAAATATTCAAGAATACGTGAATGTTGTTCCTCTGGCTTAGCCTCATTATTAACATGAGTGTGACCAACCTTTTTAGTCTTTTTTTCTTTCTTAGGCTCAACTTCATTTTCTAAAGAGGGTTGGTTTGAATCAACCTCTTCTTTTTCGATTACTTCATCAACTGCAGTATTTTCATTATTTTCAACAGTAGAATTTTCTGCATTTTCTATTTTTTCATTATTTTCATCATCAAAGTACATACAAATCCTCCAATTCTACTTTGTTTCTTTGTGTAGTGTATATTTATTGCATCTAGGGCAATATTTCTTAATTTCCAAACGTGTTGTTGAATTAAGCTTATTTTTAGTTGTTTGATAATTTCTAGATAAACATTCTTCACATACCAAAATTATTTTTTCTCTCATAAAAAAAACCACCTTCTAAAAAAGTGTCCAAAGGTATAATATAACATATTCTAAATTATGTCAATATTTTAATTCTTGAAGCAACTTTTTAATTTTATTTTTTGTATTATATACCTTCTTAACATCACACATAAGAATTGATGCGACATCTCTAGGCATTAACCCTTCTTTATATAATAGACGATATACATTTTTATCAAAATCTGTATTTAATAAATTATATCCTGCATCATATAAATAACAATCATTAGGGTCTTTAAATTGCATAACGTCTTCTTCAAATTCAGCATATAAATTTGAGAATGGCACATCAAGCCTACATAGATATTTATAATATCTTAAAAATCTTCTTTTGACTATAACGCATAAATAAGTATAAAACGATGATGGCATATTCATATCATAAGTTTTAATTGCAATCATCATCGAGATTAACCCTTCTTGATAAAAATCATCATAATACTTTTTAAATACGTTTAAATCTTTCATTTTAGAATAAAGTAAGGCATTATATTTCTTATAAAGTAAATATTCTGCATACTCATCTCCATCGGAAATTAAATATA
>CAZJAM010000053.1:2527-10529 GCA_964544095.1 uncultured Anaeroplasmataceae bacterium
TTTAATTTTAAAGCTTTATACAAGTTCTGAAATTATTATTCCTGCACTGACTGATGCGTTAAGACTATTTACATGACCTGTCATTGGAATCTTTATCATATAATCACAATTTTTAGCAACCAATCGTGATATACCAAATCCCTCTGAGCCAATCACTACAACAAGGTTAAGTGATTTATCAATGTCTATAGCTGTTTGTTCTGCAGCTGCATCTGTACCAACTGCCCAAAAACCATTTTCCTTAAGTTTTAAAATAGCTTGAGTTAAGTTGTTAACCATAATAATTGGTACATACTCAATTGCTCCTGTTGACACATGCGCAACCACTTCAGTAATACCAACTGAGTGATTCTTTGGTAATATAATTCCATCAAGCGAGAACGCATCGCATGAACGAATAATCGCTCCTAAATTATGTGGATCTTCAAGTCCGTCTAACGCTAAGAATATTTTTCTTTTGCCAGTATCTTTTAAAGCTATATCTAGGTCAGCATATAAATAATCTTTAACCATAGCGCCATATCCCTGATGTTGTGGACCAAATAATTTATCCATATCTTTTTTATCATCATATATGACTTTATAGCCTTTATCATGACACATACTAGCAAAGTTTTTATCCTTTGAGTCCTTTAATATATGTATTTCATGTATAATGTGTCCTGCGCGAATTGCTTCATAGACACAATTCTTTCCATAAATTTTCATACATATCAATTCCTATCTTGCAAAATAATTATATCATAAAGTCCAAATAAATAGAAACAAAAAATACACCGCAATAAATAAAGCGGTGTATAAATTGAAATTATAATCTTCCAACTACCTTTTTAATAGTATCTACTAACTCCTTAATCCAAGGAACAATAGCTCTTATTAAAGACATAATTGGAGTTGTAAGTGCACATAGGGCTACCATTAATAGAATTGCTGATAGTGGCATTGTAGAAACTTCACCACCGTATGTAGTGGTAGGAGTTACAACATAATCTGTTACTGTTCCATTAATAATTAATTGATTATTATCATTGTGACTAATTACTCTACCTTCAAGATTACCTGAAGCTTTGTAATCTGTATATTTTCCAGCAATTACCCAATGTCCTGCCTCTGATACATCAACTGATACAGTATATTTATAATCTTCAGTAGTACCATCATCTAATGTAGTGAAAATTATATCACCATTATATGTATATTTCATGTTTGAGGCAACTCCAAGTTTATCAAACTCAACTTCATTATAATTAAGTTCAGTTACTGATGGTTGAACAAATACCTCATTTTCATTATCTATTGAAAGATTTACAGGGGCTACATTTTCTCCAATATATTCATCATTAACATAAATTTTATAATCTTGAATATGTATCTCACGTACCTCATTGAATTTAGATTCAATTTCTGTAACAGTTCCATTAATAATATATTTATTATTTTGTGAAATTGTAACTGTAGGTAGTATATTTACTCCTGTTCCAACTCCATTTACAAATACATAACCATCATAAGATACTTGAACATCTATATCTTCAGTATATTTTGAGTTTGTATCAACTCCACCAAGTGCAAGTTTAGGTGAAGCTGATAGTACATATTCTCCATTGCTTAGAGTTAAAGCTTTTGATGATACTACATTTATTTTAGTATCTGTTATAGTTCCGTTTACCGCAAGATTACCATCTTCATTTGTAAGATTTAGAGTATATTTACCAGATGCAGTACCCGCACTATAAACATATGTTGTATACATTTCATCAATTACAAGATAATTATCCTTTGATACTTCTATTGAAGGAGTACTATCAACAGATACTACTTCTAAATCCTTATCGTAATATACGCCAATATCTGTAAGTGGTGTGAAATCTAGGAATCTAGGTAGTAACAATGTTATAAATACACACGCTATAAACAAGAAAGCATACATGAATTTTTTATATAGTTTCCATGGCTTACATGTTTGATATAGGACAATAAGACATGTGAATGTTGCGATAATTACAATAAGTGTTGATGTATCTGATTTAGATAAATCAAGAGCTGTGGATATGTTTAATACAATCATCGCATTTATAAGTATTGTTATTGCGCCCGGCAAGGCTCCTTTAATGATATTTAATAGGAAGCCACCACTTGACTTTGAATTGTTAGGTTCAAGTACTAAGAAGAATGATGGAAGTCCAATACAGAAGAAATCAATCATTATTAATTGGTTAGTTGATATTGGATAGTTACCACCACTATTAATTGCGTATATCGCAAGTAATAATGAGAATATAGTCTTAGTAAGGAATAATTTAGATACCTTAGCTACATTATTAATAACTCTTCTTCCTTCTGATACTACCTTAGGCATTGAACCAAAGTTATTATCAAGAAGTACTAAATGTGATACATTACGAGCTGCCTCTGAACCTGAAGCCACAGATATTGAACAATCTGCCTCTTTTAGGGCAAGAATATCGTTAACTCCATCTCCTGTCATCGCAACAGTTTTTCCTGCTTCTTTTAGTGTTGTCACAATTAATTTCTTTTGAGCAGGTGATACACGACCAAATACTGTATATTTAGTTGCGGCACGAACTACTTCAAGATCAGTCATGCCATCAAGAGATACATATTCTTGTGCATTACTAATTCCTGCACGCATAGATATACGAGATACAGTAAGTGGATTATCTCCAGATATTACCTTTACATCTACTCCTGAATCCTTAAAGTACTTAATAGTTTCAATCGCATCAGGACGAATTGTATCCTCAATATATATTAAAGCTACTGGCTCTAATGTTTCGTGTTTTACCTTACCATCAATAATAGGATCATTAGTATGTGCAATAACAAGTACTCTATATCCAAGTTTAGCACCTGATGTAACATCACTTGACACAAGCTTATAATTTGTAGTCAATACAAATTCAGGAGCTCCCATAACAAATGTTCCAACCTTATCAAATGTTACAGCACTAAATTTACGAGATGATGAGAATGGAATTAGATTTAAATGCTTAATTCTCTTCGCTCTTCCAAATTTTTCTTCTAACGCTTTATTAGTCATATTATCTGCGTTTTGTGCATTAAGGATTGCAGACACTATATTTTTTACACTAAGTCCTGGAATACCATTATATTCAATAACATTCTTTACTGTCATTGTACCATCTGTAATTGTACCTGTCTTATCAAGGCATAGTGTATCAACACGCGCAAGCATTTCAATACAATATAGTTCTTGAACAAGCACATTATTTTGTGCAAGTCTCATAACACCAACCGCAAGCGCTATTGATGTTAATAGATATAGTCCCGATGGAATCATACCTATCATAGCTCCTGCAGTCTTACGGGTTGCTTCACTTAGTGATAGTTGACCAAGCAATCCTTCAAATTGCATACAGAATAAAATCGCACCAATAGGAATAATTACAACCGCCATAAAACGGATAATAATATTTAATGATTGTAATAATTCTGATTTAGGCTTATTATATCTTTTTGCTTCCTTAGTAAGCTTATCAATATAATTATCTTCACCAATCGCAGATACTCTTGCCTTACAATTTCCTGATACTACAAACGATCCTGAATACAATGTATCTCCTGGTCTCTTTACAATCGCATCACTTTCTCCTGTAAGAAGTGCTTCATTAACTTCAATAGTACCATCTACTACTATTGAATCAGATGATATTTGCTTACCAGATTCAAAAATAATGATATCATCTATTACTAAATCCTCAACTCCAATTTCTTGCATAGTACCACTACGAAGTACTTTACAAGTAGGACTTGATAATATAGATAATTTATCAATTGTAATCTTAGCACGAATCTCTTGTACAATACCAATTACTACATTTAAAGTAACGATAACCATAAAGAATAAATCTTTAATGGCTCCAACAGATATTAACCAAGCAGCAATAGCTATCATTAAAATATTAAAGAATGTAAATACATTTGTAAAAATAATCTTTTTAATAGACTTTGTAGTCTTATTATTCTTAATATTTACATATCCTTTTTCATAACGTTCATTAACTTGATCCTCATTAAGACCCTCATTAATATTAGTTTCTACACGTTCAATATGTTCACGCGCTTTACCTCTTTTGAATTTCTTAAGTCTTTTCTTCTCGGATTTCTTTTGATTATGAATTATTTTTTTCTCTTCAGAATCTGTTAATATTTGATTTTCATCATCTAAAAGATTTTCACTCTTTTCCTCGCTATCTTTTTTTATAGGAGACAGCGAAGTATCTTTTATAGAATCATTTTTAGTTTCAACAGATTCATTAGATTTTACCTCATCAATTTTATCCGGACTCTCAATAGATGTATTAGTATCTTCTACTACTACATCCTCCTTCTTTTTTCTTGGCATAATATCATGCCCCCTATTCTTCAATATTTTTTACAACAATATCTATTATTTCATATGCTCTTATAAGCATATTTTTAAAATAAAGATATCCAATTAACGCCTCAAATCCTGTCGCATTATTATAATCTTCAATAGATAGACTCTTACGAGTTTTATTAGTATTACTATTTCTACCACGCTTAAAGATTAAAACCTCATCCTCGGCTAATAGATTATTTGATATTAAATATTTAATACCTTTTGCTTGATATTCAGCACATGTATATTTAATAGTTTCTTTATGAAGGTCATTTACATGAGTTATTCCTTTTTCAATATTCATTTTTCTTATATATGTTTCATATACTGAATCTCCAATGTAGGCAAGCATTAGACCATTCATAAGATTTGCATCCATTAAATAATTCCTCTTTGGCTTAAAATATCTCTTATTTTATCTGCTTCTATGAAGTTCTTTTCCTTCTTTAAAGCGTTCCACTTATTATATAAATCTTTATTTTCAGAAGTAAGCTTAGTATATTCTAATTCAATACCAAGAACCCCTAAAATAGTCTTTAGTGTATTAGTTTTAATAGCTAATTCATTAACTAAAGTACCTCGTACTAATTGATTCATTTCTCTAACTATTGTTTGTATTAAAGTTAATACATTTGGTGTATTAAAATCATTATCCATAAATTCTTTAAATGATTTAATATCATCCTCGCAAACATTTGCTTCCTCTATTCCTTCTAGATCAAGTTTAAGCATTGCTTGCTTATAAGCTCTTGTGATTTTTAAATATTCATTCTTATATTGAGCTTGTAGTTCATTTGAATAATTAATATTTGATCTATATGGAGCTGTAATAATTAATAGGCGTAAAATCATTAATTCTTCTTTAGATAAATCCACAACTCTTACTACATTACCTAAAGATTTACTCATCTTTTCGCCATTCATATCAAGACGTCCTACATGCATCCAATATTTAGCTAAATGATTATTATATAGTGCACTTGATTGTGCTATTTCATTTTCATGGTGAGGGAATTTTAAATCCATTCCACCTCCATGAATATCAAGCATTTGATGGAAAATATCATGACTCATTACAACACATTCTGTATGCCATCCAGGTCTTCCCTCTCCAAATGGGGAATCCCATTTAATTCCTTTATCAGTTTTCTTCCACAAAACAAAATCACGAGGATCTTCTTTCTTTTGGTCTACAGCCTTACGAACACCTGCATCTAAGAATTCAGCAACTTGATTAGATAATACCCCATAATCTTCTATTTTTGAGACTCTAAAGTATACATCACCATCTACCTCATATGTATATCCTTTTTCTTTTAATTCAGAAATGAAATCAATCATCTTTTGGATATATTCAGTTGCATAAGGTGTATAATCTGGTCTTTTAGAACCAAGATCACGACAATTTTTAAAATAAACATCAGCATAGCGATTAGCAATTTCTTTTTCACTCTTGCCTTCTTCTATAGCTTTATTAATAATTTTATCATCAACATCTGTTATATTTGATGCATATACTACATCATATCCACAGAATTCTAAATATCTCTTAACTGTATCAAAGAAGATTACAGGTCTTGCGTTACCAATGTGAATATAGTTATATACTGTAGGTCCACATACATACATATTAACTTTATTTCCACTGATATTTTTAAAATCCTCTATCTTATTTGTAAGTGAGTTATAAATTCTTAATCCCATATATTATTATCTCCGTTTTAATTCAATAATTGACAATTTATATTATATAGAAAAAATAAGCAATTTACAACTTTTTGACCAAGAAAAAAAGAAAAACTCCCACTATAGAAGTGAGAGTTTGTTATAAATTAAGCATTATATTGATTATAGAATGCAAGTACTCCTTCACTAAGTACTAAAACATCTGGAGTAGTTCCTGCGTCATCAATTGTAAGTGCACCTTCAGTTGTAGAATCAATTGTTGCAGTTCCTACAAGCTTATATCCTACTGTATCAATAACTGCAATTGATTCTGTAAGTACTGAACGAGTACGTCCAATAACTTCAAAATCCTTATAGAATAATTCTAAGATATCTTTATCTTCATTATCTATGTAATCAGCAGTATCAATTACTTTATTATCTCCAGATAAGAATGCGAATGAATTCTTTACTGTTGAATCTACTACTTCTCCAATAAGAGCTCCAGCTACAAGTGTATATGCATCCTTAGTTTCATAAGAAATAGTTGCGTTTGATACACAATTCTCAACTTTAGAAGTATTTAATACACGTCCTGCAAAACCACCTACCGCAACCATATAATGATCAAGTGATGATCCTTCTATAATAGTTGATGATCCTGTAATTTTAGCGTCACAATATGAATTTGTAATATTAATCTTAGATTCTCCAACAAATCCACCTGTTGTTTGTAGGAAGTCTGCATTAGATGCAGTATCCTTATCTACAGCATTTAGTGTTACAAATGTAGTAGTTATTTCAACACCTTTGGCATATGAATTAGTTACGTAAGCTCCATTAAGTGTGCTTTGAACAACTCCACCATTTGAACCAATTAATCCTCCAACAGTAGATTGAAGTCTTGATCTTAATGTCATTTTAACAGTTTCTACTGATGAACCTTCAACAATATAACCATTTACACCAAGAAGGCCTCCAATATATTGCTTAGTAGTTCCTGTTCCTTGGTGAGAAATTGTAATATTTGTAGCCTTAACATTCTTTACAGTTCCAAGATTGCATCCTGCAAGAGCTCCCATGTAAAGATATGTTCCTTTAGTTGATGATAATACAATATCAGCTAAGTTTAAATCTTCAATGCTTGATCCGATACCAAGGTATCCAAATAGACCTGAATATACATCAGATGATGAAATAGTAATGCCTGAAATCTTATGTCCATTTCCAATAATATGTCCCATAAATGGTGTTGATTCATCAAATAATGGCTCTACTGTTTCATTATTACCTGCAACATCCGCAAAGCTTATATCATTTTCAATTGAATAATAAGCATCGTTATCATATTGAATAGCTAAGAATTCATCTTTAGTAGTTACCTTAATAGCGTTATCCTTTGTCTTTCCTTCAGTTGTTGTTGTAAAATTCTTTGAATAGAAAGTTTTAGATTTATCATCTACAGTAGCCTTTACAACAATCTTATAAGTAGACTCTTCTTCAAGGTCTTCGAATATCTTAGTTTGCTCATCTTCAACAAGTTCGTCAAATGTAAGAGATGAAACCTTATCATCATCAGAGTCATAAATTACAGCGCTTACTGAATCGCTTGTAATTATTCCATCTGGATCATCTACCTTGATAGTAAGACTTATTCTTGTACGCATTGGTGTTACATTTATTATGTCAATATTTGCTTTCTTATCACATGAAACTAAGAAAGTAAGTGTTAATATTCCAATCAATATCAATATTAATGATTTAAATTTTTTCATTTAAAAAACCTCGATTACTTAAATAATGTCCTTTTTATTATACATTGAAAAATCAAATTTTACAACATTAAATTTACGCCCATAGTAGAATTATAAAGAGGTCCTTATAAATTGACAACAAATTACTTTTTTAATATAATATTAAATACTGGGTAAA
>CAZJAM010000054.1:0-10403 GCA_964544095.1 uncultured Anaeroplasmataceae bacterium
CCATTAAGAGACTTACCGATTATGCATCTGAAAATAAAGAAGTTATAATAATGCCAGAATATCTAGATGGATATAAAGTATATGGGTTGTATGATAAAGGAAGAAAACAAGATAATGGGCGTATACGATGCCTTTCTACTGCTAAAATATATGTCTTTTATAATTATATAAATAATATAAATGGTTTTAATTTATCTTCAGCAGCAAAAAAATTTTTTATAGGGGAAGGTATTTCGGATGAAGTTTTAAAAGGATCGCTTTGGCGAAATAATTATTATGTACCATCTAATGTAAAAGTTAAAAATGAAGAAAATGGTGTAATTAAATGCAATGTTGATATTGATTTATATTACGCTAATGTAAGTTACTATGTAGATGATTCTATATATTGGATAGATGATTATGATGAAAGTTTAATAAAATATCCACCAACAGATCCTGTAAAAGAGGGTTATACATTTGATGGATGGTATAAAGATAGTGAATATAATGAGAAATGGGATTTTAGTAAAGATATGGTTCCTAAGAAAGATATCACCATAACCTATGATGAATTATATAATGAAGAATACACATATTACTATAAAGAAACAAAATTGTTCGCTAAATTTACAAGCAATTAAGCAATCATTTATGTGGAACTTATAGAGTTTACGCAAAGGAGTTAATGTCCAGTTTTTAAGGGATTAACTCTTTTTTTTCTTCTAAAATCACGTGAAAGATTGTTTAAAGCGCTTAAAGCAATATATTACGCAAAACATTCAATTGAACAGTTGACAAATTGTTCAATTGTTATATAATAAAGACAGGAAGTGATATTATGGATTTAGAAAAGATAAAGGCTTCAATGCCAAATGATGTAGAAATTGATAAACTTACAAATCTATTCAAAGTGCTTGGAGATCCAACAAGAGCGAAAATATTACATACAATAGAAGATAGTGAACTTAATGTGACATCTATTTGTGATTGTGTTGGAATGAATAAATCTGCAGTATCACATCAGTTAAGAATATTAAAAGATGCAAATTTAGTTAAATCAAGAAGAGATGGTAAAGAGGTATATTATTCATTTGATGATGATCATATATCTACAATATTTAAGTTTGCATTAGAACATATCGAGGAGGATAGGTAATATGAATAAAACTTATAAGATTGAAGTTGATTGCGCAGCATGTGCATTAAAGTGTGAGGAAGCAATTTCAAAACTTGATTTTGTTGAATCTTGTCAAATTAACTTTATGACACAAAAGATGATAATAAATGGTGAAGACTTAGAAGCAAACGAGAAGAAGATTTTAAAGGCTGCTAGAAAGGTTGAACCTGATTTTGAAATCTTAGATTAATATATTATGGTATGGAAGCATACCATAAAAAATAGCCAAATAGTTGAATGCATATTCAACTGAAGGAGAAAATTATGACACATAAACAAAAAAGGAATCTTAAGAGAATAATTATAGCTTTAGTATTATTCTTTGCCATACTTATTACAAATCAAATATTAATTCATAACACAAAATATAATAATGGTTTTGCATCCCTTATTGGTAATTCGTATGGATGGATACTAACATTTTCATTATATTTTGCTATCTATATCTATATTGGACATGATGTTATAAGAAAATGTTTTATTAATATTATGCATGGTGAAATATTTGATGAAGCATTTCTTATGACAGTGGCTACAATTGGCGCATTTGGACTAGGTATATATACAGGTATTAAAGAAAATAATCCTGAAGGGTTTGATGAAGCTTGTGCAGTATTATTGTTTTATCAAGTAGGAGAATGGTTCCAAGGATATGCAGTAGGAAAATCAAGAAAGAATATTACATCTTTAATGGATATAAGACCAGATTATGCGAATCTTTTACATAAAGATGGAACAATTGAAGTAGTAGACCCAACAATGCTTAATGTTGGAGATATTATAGTTATTAAACCAGGAGAAAAAGTGCCAGTTGATGGAAGAATTATAGAAGGCTCTACATCACTTGATACAAAGGCTTTAACTGGTGAATCTCTACCACAAGATAAGGCTAAAGGTGATGAGATAATTTCTGGTGTAATAAATATTACATCAGTAATTGAAGTAGAAGTATTAAAGGCTTTTTCTGATTCAACAGTATCTAAGATATTAGAACTTGTTGAAAATGCCTCAAATGCTAAATCTAAAAGTGAAGCTTTTATAACTAAGTTTGCCAAATATTACACTCCTATTGTAGTATTTTTAGCAGTAGCACTAGCTTTTATACCACCTCTTGTATTAAAAAGTAGTGGTAATAGTCCAGAAATTTCAAAATGGCTTTATAGATCATTATCATTCCTTGTAGTATCATGCCCATGTGCGCTTGTAATATCAGTACCATTAACATTCTTTGCAGGTCTTGGTGGAGCGTCTCGTAATGGAATACTTATAAAAGGCTCAATTCATTTAGAAAGATTTAATAACGCTAATCTGTTTGTATTTGATAAGACCGGTACACTTACAAAAGGTAATTTTAAGATTACAAAGATATACCCAGAAGATAATAAAGATGAAATACTATATTATGCGGCACGAGCTGAAGGTATGTCTAACCATCCTATTGCTGTATCAATTAGAAATGAGTATGGTAAGACAATAGATAATAACTATAATTTAGAAGATATTGCAGGTAAAGGTATAAAAGCCATAGGAGAACATACTATATTATGTGGAAACAATAAACTTATGGAAGCTTATAACATTGAATATAATAAAAGTGAGCTTATAGGTACTGTGGTTCATGTCGCGGTTGATAATAAATATCTTGGATATATTTTAATTCAAGATGAAATAAAAGATGATGCGAAAGATACTATAAATTATCTTAATAGCATAGGTGCTAAAACTGTTATGCTTACAGGGGATAATGAGGTAATCGCAAGACATGTAGGAAACACTTTAGGCTTAACTGAAATTAAGGCATCCCTACTTCCTCAAAATAAAGTTTTAGAAGTAGATAATCTTATGAAGAATAAGAAGGATAATGAATTATTATGTTTTATAGGAGATGGAATTAATGATGCCCCTGTAATTATGAAATCAGATATTGGAATTGCCATGGGTGGAGTTGGAAGTGATGCCGCAATTGAGGCTTCAGATATCGTACTTATGCATGATGATTTGAAATCAATTTCAGTAGCTAAAAAAATAGCTAAGAAGACTATGAAAATAGTATATGAAAATATAATATTTGCGTTAATTGTTAAAGTATTAATTTTAATACTTTCAAGTCTTGGTATTACAAACATGTGGTTTGCAGTATTTGGAGATGTAGGAGTATGCGTAATTTGTATATTAAACGCAATGCGTGCAAACACTAAATATAATTAAAATAAAGTCCTTCACATTTGTATTTGTGGAGGATCTTTTATGTGCAATTTATGTTATCATTATATAAAAGGAATGATTTATATGATATATGATTTAAGAAAGCCAATGCTTACTATTATAAATGAACTATTAAATAGTGGGTATATGGTAGAATATGATGATATGATTACTTATGAAGATGGTAAATATATTGGCTCAATTGGGGACGAAAATATAGAAGAATTTGCAGATGATTATGTAGCGAATTGGACATCTATTACCACTAAGACTGTAAAAAGATATTATATTGGAAATGATTATGTTGGTAATGGTGATACAGGGCTTAACATAAAAAAATTAATAAAGGCTTTTAAAAAATATGATATTGAATATATTATTTAATATAAAAAAATCTCTACTTTTAAGGTAGAGACTTTTTTAAGAATTTAAATTAATGATGGTGAGAACAATTGTGTAGCATATTAGGGTTAAATGTAAGTTTTCCATCTAAAAATTTAGCTATTGCCTCCTCACAAGAACCACTAACACCATTATAAACTAAAATTCCTGCTTGTTTTAATCTTTCATAAGCTCCATTGCCCATTCCACCACAAATTAAGGCATTTGCGCCAAATCCTTTAATTACATCAATTAGTGCTATATGTGAAGCCTCTCCTGCACTAATTATTTTTTTATCCACTATAGTTTTGTTTTCTATATTTAATACTAAAAATTCTTTTGTTTCACCAAAGTGTCCAAATACATTACCATTTTCATAAGTTATCGCAAGTATCATAATTATTCCTCCAATTTTTATTTAAATTTTATCACAAAAAGACACGAAAATATAGTAAAATACTACATATAGTGGCTATATATATTACGAGGTGAAGATTTATATGATTTTAATAATTGCTGAAAAGCCAAGCGTAATGAAAAATATAATAGATGCTAAACTAGAAAATGTAAAACCAAGACCATCTAAAGGATGCCAATTTGGTAAGGATTTTATTTATACGCATTGTATTGGTCATCTTTTGACATTAAAAATGCCAGGAGATATTGATGATAGATATAAAAAGTGGGATATAAATACACTACCTTTTAGATTTGATGATATTCCACTTGAAGTAAATAAAAGTGTTGCGGAACAATATAATATAGTTGCCTCTTTAATAAAAAGAGATGATATTACTGAAGTGGTAAATGCTTGTGACTCAGATAGAGAGGGAGATTTAATATTTAGAAACCTTTATCATTATGTACATAAAAGAGTACCTAAAGTTTCAAGAATGTGGATTGAATCTCAAACACCAGAGGGTATTAAAGAATCATTTGATGAACGTCTTAGTGAGTCTATGTATAATAATGTATATTTTGCTGGTAAATCAAGATCATATGCTGATTATATAATAGGTCTTAATTCTACAAGAGCTATGACTACAAAGTTTGGTGGGAATAATAAGGTTTTAACTATAGGAAGAGTACAAACTCCAACACTTAGAATAATATGTGATTTAGAAAAAGAAATAAAAGATTTTAAACCACAAGATTATTTTAAAGTTAAAGCACAAGGAAAATTAAATGATGCAGATATTAGTGCGTATTATATAAATGAAGATTTAGATAATAATAGATTTAAGAAAAAAGAAGATGCAGAGAGTTTAATAAAAGAGGTTGGACTGGGAGACGCAGAAGTTATAGTATGTGATACAACTAAGCGTAATGAGAAACCAAAAATGTTATATTCATTATCAGACCTTCAAATAGATATGGATAAAAGATATAAGATAGGGGCTATGGATGTATTAAACACATGCCAATCTTTATATGAAACACATAAGCTTATTACATATCCACGTACAGATGAAAATCATATATCTAAAGAACTTGCAGGTAAAACATATCAAATACTTAGGAATTTAAGTGTTTCAACAGAGATTGCAAATTATATAATGGATAATAAAAGAAGTATTAATCCTATTATGATTGCCAAAAAGGATATAGGTGCTCATGAAGCATTAACACCTACTGCAATTAAAACTACAAGAGAGGCTATTTCAGCTTTAACTCAAAATGAAAAAAGAATATATATGGCAATTGTTGAAAGATTCCTTGCGGCATTTTTACCAGACGCTATATTAGAAAAACAAAAAATTGAATTTGTTCGTAATGGTGCACATTTCCAAACAGAAATGGAAATATGCACAACACTAGGTCATAGAGAAGCTTATAAGTATGGTAAAAAGAATGGTGAAGTTAAATCTTTTGTTAAAGCTAAAAAAGGTGATATTGTAAATATTTTAGAACTTATATGTGAAGATTCTAAAACAACACCACCATCAAGATTTACTGAAGGATCATTAATTCGTATGATGAAAAATCCTATTAAATATGTAGATTCTAAAGATGATAAAGATATGCTTAAGAAGGTTGAGGGAATTGGTACAGAGGCTACGCGTGCACAAATAGTTGAAGATTTAAAAAATAGAGGTTTCGTAGAACTTGATAAAAAGAAGTCTATATTTGCGACTAAAAAAGGAATGGATTTAATAGATACAATCCCATCAGATGATATTAAATCAGTTTCTTTAACTGCAATGTTTGAACGAAAACTTGACTTAATATCTAAGGGTGAATATAACTATCAAGATTTTTTAAACGAAATTAACGATTTAACACAAAAATTTGTAGAAGTAGTAAAAGGTATGGATGCCTCTACATCAACACTATCTAGTGTTGTATGTAAATGCCCTGTATGTGGTAATGAAATTATTGAACGTGATAAAGCTTATAGTTGTGCTAATAGAGAATGTAAGGTATTTATATTTAAGACAGCACTTGGAGCTAAACTTATTACTAAAACTCAAGCTAAAAACCTTCTTACAACAGGTAATAGCGGAACTAAAGTATTATGTACATCTAAAAAAACATCTCATGATTTCGAATCTATTATGAAATATGAATATAATGGGGCACAAGAATACCCTAATATATTAACATTTGATTTTAACGCAACAGGTGATTCCGAGCCTGAAACAGAAGGGCTTAGAGAAGAAATTAAACCAATATGTAAATGTCCTATATGTGGAGATGGAATAGTTGAAGATAGATTTAAATATTATTGTAATAATCCTAAATGTCTTGTCGCTATTTCTAAAACAGTAAGAGGAGTAAAAAGCCTTACTAAGACTGCCGCAAAAGAGTTATTCACAAAAGGTGAGACTAAAAATAGAATAAAGGTAATTCAAAATGATAAAGAAATGGATGTATATTTAAAATATTCATTTAATAAAGAGGATAGATACCCTAATCATATTGATTTTATATTTGATAAGAGTGATGATAAATAATCTTTATCATCCTCTTTTTCTGTGGTAAAATTAAACTGGTGATATTTTATGAATAAAACGTTGTTTTATAAAATAGGTAATAAATATTCAATATATAATGCTGTATTAATAGGAATGATATTAACTAATATAATTTGCGCAATATCTAACTATTTAGCTTATGGCTATATTTGGTTGATTTGGGCATATCTATTATTTTCAGTAATATATTTAAGCTTATATATTGTAGGAAAAATTACATATAAATATGACTTAATAATTCTTATTACTTTTTCAATTTTAAATATTATAGAATTTCCGTTTGTATTCTATTTCTATGGTACAAATGGACTTGTATATTTGTTACTTGGTATAATACTTGGAAGTATTTTTATTAAAGGTAAGAAAGTCTGGGGATTAGTCGCCTTAACTTTAATAGTTGATGTAGCTATTATGTTAATCGCAAATTTCCATAGCCAAGATACAATAAAAGCTTTAGTTGAAACAACTGATCAAATTGAGGCTAGATATAAAAATATACCTGCTGATGTTTCATATATAATATCGGCTGGTATTATGATATTAATAGCTTATCTTTTACTAAGAAATTATGATAAGATTACAGCTATAAATCAAAGCCTTACATTAAAAATAGAAGATATGAGTAAAAGAGATAGTCTTACAAATACATTTAATAAGAAATTTATCACAGGTTATGTTGAAGCTTTAATAAAAGATAAAAGAAGTTTTACTGCAGCAGTATACAAAATATCTCAATTTAATCACTTAGAAGCTAAATATGGTCCTCAATATAATGATGTTGTTGTAGTATCATTAGCGGAAGTAATTTTAAATGAATGTGTTGATAAATGTATTGTCGGAAGAGTATCTAAGTCAAGCTTTGTTCTTGTGTTTACAGATAATAATGATGTTATACAAACATTATCAAATATTAATCTTAAGCTTGATGGAGGAGCTGTATCAAATGTAGTAATTTCAAGAGCGGTAGAAAATAGTGTTTCCGAAGATACAGTAAAATCATTCTTCCAACGTATATCATCTAAGGTTAAAGGATTTGGTGACGCAAATGAAGCTAACGACATTTTATAATTCTTATAATTTGTTTGAATATGAAATATTAAGTATTAAAGGAAAATCTAATAAACTTGAAATGCTTATAGATATGGATTCACATCTTGATTTAATTGGAAATGGCATAAGACCAAGTCTTGATGTTTCGTACCATCATTTATTTAAATTTGAATATGAGGGCCCTAATATTAATATTAGTAAAAATATTAAGGTAGACAGATATGAATTTAAATGCGATAAAATTGAACTTGTTGTAAATGGTATTGCCTTATTACTAACATCAGATGCAGAGGTAATAAGAAATTATGAATAAACTATTAATCGCATCTGTTGATGAAATTAAGAACATAAAATTACCATTAAGCGTAGAAGAACATATCTTATTATATAAAAATTGTAATCAAGCAAAAGAATCTAGAATTGGATATGAACTTTTAGACCAAGGACTTAAAGAACTTGGCATTGATAGCTATGAAATAGATTTTACATCAAAGCCTTATATTAAAAATAATAATGGTATTATGTTTAATATATCACATGATAGTAATATGGCAGTATGCGTAATATCTAATAAAGAGATTGGTGTAGACATTATGAAAACAAGATCAATTGATGAAAAAATAATCAATCGTATTTTAAATAAAAATGAGCTAATGCCTATTACAGATTATGATAAAACCATACTATGGTGTAAAAAGGAAGCTTATATTAAATATAAGGGTACCTCTATATCGTCATATATGGATAAGATTGATACAACAAAGATTAAATATGAAACAATAGAAAAAAATGGATATATAATTGTAGTTTGTTATGATACAATATAGAATGTTTGGAGTTGAATAAAATGAGCACTTTAAAAGATTTAGCGAACCTAGTGTGTCCTGGTCTTGAACATGATAGAGAATATTATTTAAATAAATATCCTATGCGTGAAGGTACAATTACAAGATTTGCGCCATCTCCTACAGGATTCCTACATACAGGTTCCCTATATATGGCACTTATTAACTATAAAATTGCCCGTGATAATAATGGTATATTCTATCTTCGTATTGAGGATACTGATACAAAGCGTGAGGTAGAAGGTTCTATAGATACAATTGTTGGTATGCTTAAAGAATTTGGAATTGAATTTCAAAATGATGAAGCATATGGACCTTATAAACAATCAGAGCGTGCTGATATATATAACGCATTTATTTATGATTTAATTATTAATGATAAGGCATATCCTGATTTTGTTACTGAAGATGAGTTAGCATCCATTAGAAATAGGCAAGAAGAAAATAATGAACGTATTGGATATTATGGAGATTTCGCAATTGGAAGAAAACTTTCAATTGATGAAATGATTAATAACATTAAGTCTGGTAAAGAATATGTTGTACGTATAAAGTCATCAGGTGATTTTAATCGTAAGTTTAAGTTTAAAGATTTATTAAGAGGAGAAATTGAATTCCCAGAAAATGATTTTGATACTGTTATTCGTAAACGTGATGGACTTCCTACATACCATTTCGCACATGCGATTGATGATACATTAATGCATACATCAATAGTTATTCGTGGAGAGGAATGGTTAAACTCAGTACCTGTTCATAGAGATTTATTCTATCAATTAGGATTTAAGATGCCAAAGTATATGCATGTATCATCTATTTTAAAGGCATCTGATGATGGCGTTCATAGAAAACTATCAAAAAGAAAAGATCCTGAGGCATCGGTATCATTCTTACTAGAAAAAGGATATCCTAAGAAAGGATTTATTAATTATCTATTAGTACTTGCCAATTCTAAATATGAAAATAATATGAGTGATTCATATAAGTTGGATTTTAAAAACTTTAGTATTAATGGTTCAACATTTGACTTACCTAAGCTTGATAGTGTATGTAAGGAATATATATTTAGTTTATCAACTGAAGAATTCTATAATGAAGCATATGAATATGCACTTAAATATGATAAAGAATTACTTGATTTAATAAATAGAGATAAAAATTTATTTAAATCAATTCTTTCATTTGAACATACTCCACAAGCACGTAAGGATTACGCAACATATTCTGAAATAAAATCTAAAATTTATTATTTCTATAACGATTTATTTGATACATTTGATTATGAGGATACACAAATTGATTTTGAAACCGAGAAAAAGGCACTAAATATTGTATTAAATTCAGACTTTAATTTAGATGGTGATTCATGGGTTTTAGATTTAAAGACTAAATCACATGAAATTGGATTCGCCAAAAACAAAAAAGAAAAAGAAGCAGAGAACCTAAATTATATGTTTGGTGACTTTATGAAAATATTAAGAGTTGCCATTTGTAAGAAAAATGAATCATTTTCAATTTATGATGTTATAAAATTAATCGGTGTAGAAGAAGTTAAAAATAGAATAGAAAAGTATTTGCAAAAATAAAAAATAAAACATTATATAAGCCTAGGAATTGATTATTATCAACCCCTAGGTTTTTTAATATATTCATAAAATTTGATAATCATTTAAACCTTAAAAAACTTCATACACAAACAAAAAATGTATAAAATTAAGCATTTGGTATTGACAAAAAAAAAAAACAAGTATAATTAAAATAGAATACTAAAGAGGAGTGATTTTAAAT
>CAZJAM010000055.1:0-10256 GCA_964544095.1 uncultured Anaeroplasmataceae bacterium
AATAACCTACATTTTTAAATTGCCCTTTTTCTACATTTTTTGATTGACTTTTACAAACTCCAAATTTAAATAAAAATTAATCATTATTTTTTAAAAAACACACATAAGATTTTAACACATTTGTATAATTGTTGCAAACATTGAATTAAGTTGAAACATGGGACTAGAAAGACTTAAAGGTGCATGCAAAAGTATCAAGTCTTTCTTTTTTTAATTCACTCAAAGAATATAGAGTAGTTACATTGCTAAAAAAACTATCTAATAATCATTAAAGGTTTGTCAAATCAACCTTATATATCATATCTTTTATTTCATCTTTTTTAAAGAAAATAATCATGTATATTGGTAAATATATTTTTTTTCCATTTGTACATATATTTTCATTAGATAGAATGAAAGCTTTACTTATATTATATTCTTTACTATCAAGAACGTTAGATAGTGCACTGTGTTTTTGATAATTTTTACCAGATTTAATTTCTATAGGAATAACTTCACCTTTATTTTCAATTAAAAAATCTAATTCTCCAAATCTATTACTCTTAAAATAATATAAATCAAATCCTTTTGAAACTAATTCTTCTGCTACTGCATTTTCATATATAGATCCAAAATTAATATCTTTTTCTTTATTTAAGATTTTAATTTGAAGATTATTATCCATATATTGACTTGCTAATAATCCTACATCATAGCAAAATAATTTAAATAAATTTCTAGATTTACTTAAAACAAGAGGAGTCTTAGGTTCATCAGCGCAATAACAAGGTAAAGCCACATCTGCATCCTTAAGCCAAATGAAACTATTTTCGTAACGTGAAAACTTTAGTTTTTCATTTAAGTTTTTCATAATAAAACGTTTATTTTGATTATTAAGTTCGCTTGGAATCAAATCAAATATTTCTTTAATATACAATCTATTATTAACATCATATTTAGAAATATCTGCTCTATATAAATTACATATTATTTCTTGTTCTAACACAACATCTTTTAAATTATTTGATTCAAGATATTTTTTAACAACTGAAGGCATTCCACCAACAATCAAATATAAATGAAACATATCTATTAATTTGTCATGTAATATATCATCTACTTTTGTTAAAGTTTCAAAATTCATCTTTAATTTATCTAAAACATTAGTATTTAAACCATTTGCTAGTAAAAATTCTTCAAAATCAAGTGGATACATTTGCAATATGTCCATATACCCTACTGGAATAGATTTAATATTTTTTAATTCAGTACCAAGTAACGAACCACTTAATATATATTTATAGCTGCCATCTTCAACTAAGAATTTAATTGCTGTAATAATATTAGACGAACATTGTACTTCATCTAAAAATATCACTGTCTTACCTTTTATGAAATTTTTATTAGATAATGCTGATAATCTAAATAATAGATCTTGACTTGTTTTGGATTTCTCAATAGTTTCTTTTACTTGCTCGTTCTCAAACAAGTTAAACTCGACATAATATTCTTTATCAATATTTTCTTTTAAAAATTCTCTAATGATATATGTTTTTCCAACCTGTCTAGCACCAGTAATCATTAAAGCTTTATCGCTATTTTTATACCATTCTTCTAATTTTGATGTTATTTTTCTATACATTCTATCGCCTCTAATCATATGTTACAGTATTTTGTCCACTTTTACAACATTCTTTTGATGCATTTTGTCCGTTTTTACAACATTTTTTTGGCGTGTTTTGTCCGTTTTTACAATTTCAAGAATTCACTTTTAACTTTTTTACACTAAACTGACCGACTTTTTCAATCTAAACTGACTATTTTTTCAAATTCCCCTTTTATACAAATAAAAACCTACAAGATAATTGTCTTGTAGGTTAAATATTTTTTTATTAAATTTATATTACCATAGAGTAGGAACCTTATCTACATAGTGCCAATATTTGTTAGTAGTATCTGTAGGATTTGTTTCACTATAATAATATTTAGTTACATTTTCAATAGCATCATGATTATAACCGTATGTAATTTTAGCCCAGTTTTCTGCGCTACCTTCATAATAGATGCTAGTTAAAGCTGTACAATAATCAAATACATAATTTTTCATGGTTTCAATATTATCTGGTATTACAATTGTTGTAAGACTTGAACACATGTAAAATAAGTCTTCTTCAATAATTGGCATATTATTCGATAGTACAACATTAGTTAATTTATTACATCTAATAAATGCATAACTTCCCATACTTACTACATTATCTGGTATTGTGATACTTGTTATATAACTATCTTCAAAAGCTCTTGAACAAATAAATTTACATTTTTCATTTATTGTAAATGTAGTTATAGTTGGATTATTTGTTTTCAAATATACTAAATATGGATTCTCTGTGTTTCCTAGATAACATCCATTATCATATGAAGTATAATTTAAAGCACTGCAACCATAGAAAGCATTATTTCCTATATTTGAAATACTATTTGGAATTGATAAACTTGTTAGTTGCTTACAAGAATAGAACGCAAATGTTCCAATACTTAATAGTGAATCAGAAACAGTTACACTAGTTAAACTCTCGCATTTTTTAAATGCAGAATCAATTATAAACTTACAAGTTTCTTTTATTGTACATGAAGTTATATCAGTTGACTTTGCTGTCATTAATACTAAATATGGATTCTCAGTACTTCCTATATAACGAGCATTATCGTAATCGTTATATACTAAACTAGTGCAGTCTTTAAATGCATCAACGCCTATACTTACAAGATTATTTGAGACAGTTACATTTGCAAGGCTTGTACATCCATCAAATGCTTCTTTTTCAATGCTTGTAACAGAATTTGGTATTATTATACTTGTAAGACTACTACATTTATAGAATGCACTTTCTCCTATACTTGTAACACCATTTGGAATTACTACATTTTTAAGACTAGTACAATTATAGAACATATCAGTGTTAATACTTGTAATATCTTCTCCTAATGTTACGCTAGCTAATTTAGTGCAATCTTCAAATAGGCCAACTCCAATGCTTGTTACGCTATTTGGAATTGTCACACTAGTTAAACTAGGGCACTCATAGAATACCATACCTCCAATAGTTGTTACACTATCAGGAATATTGATGCTTTCAAGTTTAGGACAAGAAGCAAACGCACCAGTTCCTATAGTTGTTATAGTATTAGGAATTGTTACGCTAGTAATATCAGAATACTCATAAAAAGCCATTTGTTCTATAGCTGTTACTGGTTTACCATTATACGACCTTGCAAGTACAACTTCTCCACTTAATGTTACTCCATCTTCAGCTCCTGACGCAACATATGAATTTCCATCACTAGATAATGTGTATTTAACACCTACTGTTGCAGTCTTATAACCACAAACGCTACATTGTCCATCTACTAATGTATGCTCGCTTTCACTTGATTTTACATCATGACCACATGTAGATTTATGCCAATGCTTTGTATCATCATAATCCCATGCAGTATCATATGTATGTGTATGAGCTGTAACTGGATTATTATCATCACCATTAGAATCCTTCTTATTACATGATTTAACAGATAACACAATAATCAACACTAATATTATTAGTGCGCATAGTGATCCTAATGATATATATAATGTTTTCTTATTTTTAAATTTTTCCATTATACCATCCCTTTCTAATCTCATTATACCTTAAAAAATATATATGTATCAAGTTTTGTGCTTATATACTATTGATTATTTTTAATAGAATCAAGTTTGTTTTTACATATTTTACTGTAGTTATATAATTCATTATATTTTATTAATCAATTTATATAATTTAGATTTTTTATTAGCTATCCTATATTCTCTTTTTATAAATTTAAAAGCATCTTTTTCACCAAACAATTTTTTATAATATATATAGTTTCCATCTAAGAACATATTATAATAGATAAATGAATTTTTCATGCTTTTACCTTCAAAATGAATAATTTTACTAGAAGGTATATTATAAATATTATATTTTAAATCATTTATAACTTTATAGCATAATAACGATTCTTCAACATACATAAAAATATCTTTATCAAATCCACCTATTAAATCAAAAATATTTTTTCTAATCATAAAAGAATCACCTGATACATAACCATATATTTTTAATGGCTTGTTTGAATAATTAAAATCAATTCTTCTTTTAAAAATCTTTACTTTTATTCTATTAAATAAAGAATTATTTTTAATTTCATTCTTTAAATTTTTTTCTAAATAACGATATGAACTAATATGTTTATTATTCCTACTAAATAAATTGCTGCCTACAACAGCTGTATTTGGATTATTATCTAGATAATTTTTAAGTTCAAATATAGCGTTATTAATAAGCAATGTATCTGTATTTAAAAAATATAAGTACTTCCCATTTGTAAATTTAGAGCCTAAATTATTTGCTTTTCCAAGGCCTAAATTTTCTTTAGAATTAATTACTTTTATATTTGTTTTTAATTAATTCATATTCTTTATCATCACATTAATTATCAACTATAATAATTTCATATGTAAATCCATATGATTTATCGATAACTGATTCTATAGCATTAAATAATAAATCAGGCGTTCTATAATTTACAAATATTATAGATACTTCTGTATCCATCTTTTAATTTCATTTCCTTTTATCTAATAAATATCTTTTATAAAACGGACTATTTTTTAAACATTTTTTATGTCTATATATTTCTAATAACTTTTTAGGAACAAATTTAAAGATTAATCTATTTTTCTTTTTATTTTTATGCCAAGACCCATCACAATGATGTATAGCATATCCACCTTTACTTTTTTTAGATATTTTTATTCTTTCAAAATAATCTTTAGGATATAAATCTATTCCACACTTTAAATGTTGTTGCTTACCATTAAGTAAAAAATCATCAAAATTATTTAAAAAATATTCAGTAATCCAGTTATTTAATACAACAAATTCTTTATTTTTATCATAATTAGTAATTAAAGTATTTAACCAATCTTTAATAATTGGATTACCTGGCTCAGCACCAACTAACTCTGCTTCAATTAAGCAATCATAAATAAAGCCAGAAAATATCTTAGAATTTAAAAAATCATCTAATGGTTTCAACATTTCTATATCACAATCAGCATATATACCACCGAATTCATATAAAACTTTCCATCTAAAATAATCAGCAACAAATGCCCATTTTTTATTTGACAATGCATCTTTAATGTATTCTGAATCTCCAAAATATGGTTCGAAATCTTTATATGACCATATTTTAATCTCATAATCTGGATTTATTTTCTTCCATCCATTTATATAATTTATATATCTTTCTGGCATTGGATCAGGTCCAAACCAACATGAGTGAATAATTTTAGGTATCATAATCTCACCATCTTTCAACTTAAGAATGGAGCTTTATCTAGCTCATAATTAATTTCTTTATTTCTTTCTTTAATAATTCTTGCTGGATTTCCAACAACTACACAATGTGGTGGCACATCTTTTGTAACAACAGCTCCAGCTCCAACAACAGCGCCTTCTCCAATTGTAATCCCTGGAAGTATTATAGCATTTGTGCATATCCAAGCTCTATCATTTATAATAGTTTTTTTTACACAGCCTTTAAAATCTTTACTATTTATATCATGAGTTCCAGCTATAATTTTACTATATGAAGCTATAACAACATTACTTCCAATTTCAAGTCCACCTCTTGCATCTAATAAGCAATGCCACCCAATTTGAGATCTTTTTCCTACTTTTAGACCTCTAGGTTTTAAAACCTCAGTGTTTCTATAAATAACAGATTTTTTATTAATTTTTGCTCCTCCTAATTTAAGGCAAATTTTCCTAAATGTTCTAGAAGGAATTTTTTTAAATAATGTATTATAATTAAATTCTATAAATTTAAACCAAATTTTCGCAATTATCATAAATCTAACTCTTTTTACTTTCAGAAATTAAAGAAACAATTTGTCTTGCACTCTTTTCTCTTGTAAATTCATTTGCCCTTTCAATACTTTTATTTTTAATATCATTTATTTGTTCCATAGATAATTTACTTATGCAAGACATTTTATTTGCAATATCTTCATAATCTAGTGGATTATCAACCATAAATCCTAAATCATATGCTACTTCTTTCATACCAGATATATTAGAAGTTAATACAGGTAAACCTACAGACATTGCTTCAAGAAGAGGAATTCCAAATCCTTCATATAAAGAAGGGAATACAAAGAAATTTGCATTTCTATACAAAACTTCTTTTTCTAAAGGATCTACATAACCAGTTAATATTATATCTTCTTTATATTTAGAATTCTTAATTTCTTCTAATATAGATTCAACTCTCCATCCAATTCCACCAGCCAAGACTAATTTATAATCATTATTTGTATCTTTAAAAATATTAAACGCTTTTACTATATTAAGAACGTTCTTTCTTGGCTCAATAGTACTTACAAATAACATGTATTTTTTATCAATTCCGAATTTATTTAAAATATTATCGGATTCTTCCTTGGTGTATGTGATTTCTTTATTTCTATATGGTGAATCACCAGCATATACAACTTCTACTTTATTATCTATATGATAAAACTTTTTTATATCTTCTTTAGTAGTATTACTAACAGCTAAGATTTTAGTTGCTTCTTTGCACATTTTCTTTAAGAAAAATTTTATCCAAAAAGTATTTCTTACAGTACTTATTTTTTTAAATTGTAAAATTGCTAAATCATGGACTGTTAAAAATGTTTGATAATGCTTTGATTTTCTAGGAATACAATGATCAGGTCCCCAAAATATATCAATTTTATCTTTTATTAATATTTTTTTTAATTTATATCTTACAAAAATTGTACCTTTTTTAGAGGCAATAATTTTAATTTTAAAATTAGAAGGCAATTCAAAATCTATTTTTATTGGCTTATTTGAATATAAAATATAGTTATTCTTACTATCAATTAAGGATAAATTTCTTATTATATCTGCACAATATACTGAAATTCCAGTATAATTTCTTGCTAAACACTTAGCATCAATTCCTATATTCATAATTAGACTCCTTTAATTTTTCTTTTTTAATTTATAAAATATCTTTTTAATTTGATCACATAACAATTTTTCTTTTAAAACAAGTAATAAAATAAAATATATTAAGGCTCCAGCAATTATAATAATTAAAATATTTATAAACGATGAAGCTAAATAGCTAGCTATAAAATAACATGCTATAAACATTATTATTCCTGCTATTAAAGGCTTAATTGCTTGAAGTAAAATAATTTTAATTGATATTTCTTTTCTAACTAACAAATACATTGTTAATGTTACTGCAAATTCAGCGATTAAAGAAGCAATAACTGCACCATATGACCAAAAGAAGGGAATAAGCACACAATTTAAAATCAGATTGGTAAATGCTCCAATTAATATAGCTATAGTATATTTTTTATCTCGTCCTGTAGGAATTAAATATTGCAATCCAAATAAGAAACTGAAACCTATAATTATTACAAGTGGTGTAAATAATGGAATTAAATTTATACATTTGCTATATCCATCTCCCAAAAACCAAGGAACAAGTAATGATGATAAGACTACTAGACCTAAAGACATAGGAATACCTAACACAAATAAATAATTACTAGTAAAATAAATGTTATCTTTCAACTCTTTTACCTTGCCCTCACTATATAATTTTGAATTTCTAGGAACCATAATAGTACCTAAAGCGTTCAATAATTGTATACATATCTTTACTATTTTTTCACTTTGTGCATAATACCCATTTTCTAAATCAGAATATTTTTTAACAACCTCTACACTTGTTTGGGTGCCATCAATAACTTCTGTTTCAACAACTGTATAAGTATCTTTTATTAATAATCCAATCAATGTTTTATCAAGAACAGTGTAAATTGTACCCGCAATGGTAGGTATAAATAGTTGTATTGTAGGTTTAATATGTCTTAAGGGATGTAGGGTTTTAAAATTTATTTTATTTAAATATTTTGGTAAATATGCCCACAATGAAAAATTACCCAATAAATTAGCTCCTGAAGTTAAAATAACATAAATCCATACATCTGTATTATTCTTAACAAGCACAAAAACCAAACATATAATAATTAACTTAACAATTATATTTCGTATTACAATTTTATTATAATCTTCATTACCTTGAAACAAGAATGTAATATCAAACGCTACAGCTAAAATACTTAAATTCCACCATACCATTAGTTGTGAGTATTGTTTATAAATGTTTGAAAAATATAGTATTAAATTAACTACAATAGCTATACTAGTAGAACATAATCTAACAAGAATTATTTCCCAAAATATTTTACTTTGTTCATCTTTATCATTTTGATTAAACGCAATTAATCTTTGTGCATAATATCCAAAGCCTAGTGTAGCAAACAATGTAAAATAATCTTGAAGTGAACTTGTAAAACTAAACCGACCAACACCTTCAGCTGATAAAACTCTTGAAATGTATGGTGTAGTAACAAGTGGGACTATCATGACAAATATTTGGTATATAAGATTATAAATATAGTTCTTTTTTAAACTCTTTTTTACTATATTATTTGAATCATCATTAATATTATCATCCATTTATTTTCTCCTGGTTTATAAAATTATACCATCTAATTTTTATTTTCAAAAGATTCATAAACTTTAATATGTTCTTGCGCAATTTTTTCCCAAGATATTAGCGTATTATTTTCACATGGAATAATTTTACCTTCTTGTAAATCTAATATTGCATTACATATAGAGGTAATATCATTATTTATTAAAACAAAGTTCTTTTGTTTAAAAAATTCATTGTCTTGACTATTTTTGCTAGTTATAATTGGTATATTTTCTTGATATGCCGCTAACATTGATCCATTGCGAAGTGAAATACCATTTTTATAAAGCAGTATAGCAGCATCTGATATTTTAAAATAATTACCAACTTCCCTAGATTCTAAATAGCCTGTTACTAAAATATTTTCTTTTAAATTATATTTTTCTATACATTCAACTAATAAATTATAATATTCTTTATTACACTTATTTTGATTAAATTCACCTATAATTAATAACAAAGAATCTAATTTACCTTCTTCTTTTAATTTTCCAAAAGAAAGCAAAGCCTCATACATACATTTTGATTCATCTATAAATCCAAAATAAGAGATAATTTTTGTAACTTTATATTTATTTAATATCTCATTTCTTTTTTCTTTAATTTCACTAATTGATATAGTCGATTTTTCAATATTAGGACCTATAGGAATATAATATAATTTATTTTGACATTTAAACTTATTATTTATCTCATTATAAAATTGCATGTCCACCACAATTAATTTATTTGAACATTTAATAGCAGGAACTCTTACTAATTTTGATATTCTTGAGTTATTAGAATATTCATGAAATGTGTATACAACTTTAATTTTTTTCAATCTTAACAATAATGGTAATAAAACATAAAATGCAAACGATTTGCTGTTATATTCAACAGTAGGAAACTCAAAATGAACAATATCATAATTTTTAGCAAATTTTAATATAGTCCTAATAATATAAAATCCACTCCATTTTTTTACAATATTATGTATCTTAGGATTATTATAATTAAGAGCTTTATTTGAAGTAAGTATTTCAAAATTATAATTTTGATTAATCACTTCATTATTTAAATAACTATATAAAACGTTAGTGTAATCACCTACACCACATTTTATTTTTGGATAACTACCACTTATTATTAATATATTTTTCATATTGATTTCTTTTCATGTTAACTAACATGTAACTCCTAACATTATTCCATTGCATACGACAAACATTTGAAGTTTTCATTAAATCTTCGCAGTAATAGTCATAATTACAGAAAAAAGAAAAACTGATAAAACAATTTTTTCATCAAATGTCTCTCTTTTCATACTTAAAATTATATTATTTAAATAACTATATTTCAACAAAATTTTTTTATATAATGCTTAGGCCGATTTATTTTAACTTTTACACTTAATAATATTTACATCCTTTTAAAAGCTTTTCCAACATTTTTTTCATAAATTCTAAAATCTCACCATTATCATTATTTTCATAATAGGAAAAAGAGCAGAATGAAAGCAAATGAATGAAGACTTTGAAATGTTGCTAGCAATTTCGCACTTGGTTGAATAAATGTCGTTTGTCTGTTAAGGCTATAATGAATATGTACAATTTGGGTGCAGTTAAAATGTACAACAA
>CAZJAM010000056.1:0-9869 GCA_964544095.1 uncultured Anaeroplasmataceae bacterium
ATAGTTGGATCATTAAATCCCATTTTAGATAAAATAGATGTAGCTTCATAATCCTTAATAGGATTCTCTTTAGTAGAACCCTCCATAATAATATCTAATAAAGATTTATTTGGGTCAAAATAAGAATCTTGTGCAAGATAGTTTATTCTAGCACCACCAGATATAGTTATACTTCCACTATTAGGTAATTCTTCTTTAATTATCATTTTTAAAAGTGTCGATTTACCAGTACCATTAACTCCTATAACTCCAACCTTATCACTATCTGTTATACTAAATGAAGCGTTATCTAATATAGGACGTTCTATATATTTAAATGAAACATTATCAAATGTAATATTCATGAAAATTCACCAAACTTTCAAAGCACAAAATTATTATATCAAAAAGGTATTACAAAAGTAATACCAATTGCCTTACATATATAATTTAGTTAAAATATTTATTTTAATATTTTTTCCATTCCAACCTTTTGTACCTTTAGTCCTACATTATTATAAAATGCCATTGCGCTATCATTACCATTCCATACATTTAATGTTACATTGTAATAATCATTTTTCTTTGCGTAATCAAGCACATAATCATATAATTTATGACCTATATGCATACCTCTTTTATTCTCATCTACACATAAATCATCAATGTATAATGTTTTAATTGGAGTTAAAATATTATCATTTAAATGTTGTTGATGAACTGTAAATGCGTATCCTAACACATGACCATCTTCATAATAAACAAATATTGGTCTTTTATCATCTAATATAATTTCTTTTAATTCATCTTCATTATACTTTGTCTTAGGTCCATCAAACAAATCTGGTCTTATTTTATGATGTAACATATTAACTTGTACTAATAGTTTTAATATATCTTTTATATCACTTATTTGAGCTCTTCTAATCATAATTAAATCTCCTAAATTAACAATCACTAATCACATTATATCAAAAAAGAGCAGATTTGAATCTGCCCTTTTGTATTTTATAGTGGTAAATCTTTCTTTCTGAACTTTACTGAACCTACAATATAACCTACAAGTCCAATTGCAAGTAAGATTGCAAGCTTCCAAATCCACATGTATCCACCATCTAGAACATTTACTACATCAAATAATGAAATAATAGATACATAGTTGAAGTAGTTAAGTGCACCTATACGAATTACTGATGGAATCACGTGAGAACCGAATAATCCAAGCATTGTCGCAACTAAGAAGAACATTGATAATCCTCCTCCAATTGCCATTGACTTCTTTGAACGGTCAAACCAGCATGATGTAAAGAAGTTAATTCCTGACATTGCGAATAATACTAAGAATGCGCCAAGGTTAATAATTACAAGTTTACCTATAGTAAGGCTTGTTTCAACGTCTGCAATTAAGAAACAAATAATAGATGTAATTGTTGTGCATACAAACATTGCGGCAAGTGATCCTACAAGGAATAATCCTTGAGTGAATGTTACTTGATTACGTTTAGTAGATGTAGATAGAATATATGCCATAGATCCTGAATCTACTTGTCCTACAATTAAGTTATTAGATACCATAATTAAGTAAATTATAGGTAATAGTAATCCTGCCATCTTGAAGAAGATAGAACCAACAATAAGTCCATATAGATCCATTGCGCCAATTTCACGGATTGCATCTGATACTTCTTGTGGAAGATTATCAAGGAATGATCCTGCGATATCTACACCAAGTTCAGATTTAATAGATGCAGTTTGTTCTGTTGTAGGTGTACTAATCTTTGCAAGTTCATAATCAAGTCTTTCTTGATATGTAAGAGTGGCTGTATACGCTAAATCCTTAACATAATCATATGTGAAACCAAATTCTTTATAAGATTCTTCTGTTACTCCATATTCAGCAAGACTTGTAATCATTTTAGCTACTGCCTCAGTTGATGTTGAGTTTCCAGCAATAAGTACTGCAGTTGCGTTTTCTGCACGTGTATAACGCCATGCAACTCTTTCTTCACCTTGAATATAAGTCTTTGCAGTTTTTGAATCAGTTCCTGCAAGAATTTTTGCAGTATCTGCTGATAGATATGAAACTAGATTTGTAATAAACTCATCTGGTGCTGTGTCCCCATAAGCTTTATAAGTTTCTGAAGCGGCACCATTAGGATTTACCGCAAACATCATAGTTTGATAAATTGTTTTAGCCTCATCACTATCACTTGTATAAGTTTTATCAACTACAAGTGCATATTGATATGCATATGCAGTAAGATCTGCTGCAGCTTGTTTGTATGCAGGAGTTACAAAAACATTCTGGAATGCTTGTGAACTAGCTGTAGCGGCATCTGTTCCTGCGGCTACTGCTTGTGCAACTTCTGTAGCATAAGCTGTTTTATTATCTGTTTTATTAACTTCTACATAGAAGTCTTCTACAAATTTAGAATCAAAATAATCAACACCTGAAATTGCTATCTCATAAGAATTTAGAGATTGCTTCTTCATATTTGATTCTACAGTTTCTTTAATAATAGTTGTTTCAATATTTTCCTTAACTTCACCAATTTCAGATTTTCCTGAAATTAACATAACGCATCCTAGCATGAAGCAGACTGCGACTGTAATAATTAACCACATTAGGCCATTAGCCTTACAAGATTGTTTAAATAATGCTTTTGAAAACATAATTATTCTCCTTCCTTTTCGCTCATCTTATCCTTGAAATATTTTTCAAGTGTATATTTAACTTCTGATATAAATTTAACATCAAATCCTTTTAGATTTTTAAATAAATCATTAATATCATCATCACGAACTTCAACAGTTACTTGATTGTATTGATCTTGAAGTCTAATTATCTTAAATCCAAGTGTTTGGAATTTGTTATAATCACTTTGATTGTTAAATTCAATCTTAAAGTCATTTTCCTTACGATTTCTAATTGCGTTCATATCAGCAATATCTACTATATGTCCATTTGAAATCATTGCTACTCTATCACAAGTTTGTTCCATCTCTTCAAACATATGAGATGACATAAATATTGTTTTACCCTTTTTATGCTCAGCTTTAATAATCTCTAAGAATGCATCACGCATTAAAGGGTCAAGTCCTGTTGTAGGCTCATCTAGAATAATGATTGGTGCATTATTCATTAATGCCGCAACAAGTGCTGTTTTTTGTTTCATTCCTTTACTCATACGTTTTAGGTTAGCACGTGGGTCAAGTTGAAGCTTTTCAATTAACTCATTTGCATAAGATAAATCTTCAAGTTTTAAGAATCCAGCTTGTGATTTTAAGAAATCAATTCCTGTTGATAAATCAGGGAATGCAATTTCACCTGGTACATAACCAATTGATTTAGCAATTTCAGGCGAATTTGCCCAAGATTCCATACCATATACTGAAGCCTGACCAGAGGTAGGCTTAATATATCCTAATATTGAACGAATTGTTGTAGTTTTACCAGAACCATTAGTTCCAACGAATCCTACCATTTCTCCTTTATGGATTTCAAGATTTATATCAAATATTCCTCTATTATCTCCATAATCTTTAGTTAGGTGGTCTACTTTAATTACAACTTCTTTATTTTCTTGTTCCATTTAAAGCACCTCCAAAATCCTTATCCTCCTTGTAGAACTTCATAAAGAAATCCTCAAGTGTCTCTTTGATGTTATTAAATTCCTTCATTTCAAAATCAGAACAGAATGAAATGAAATCATTAATATTCTTATCTTCAACTGTAATACGAATCTTATTTTCAGCCTCATTATCTCTTATAATATTAAATTCAGCCTTATTATAAGAATCTTTAAACTTCTTATAATTATCACTATCTTTAAATACTATACGATATTGTTTTAATGATGCATGTTTTAAATCGTCAGCCATAAATTCAGATACTATATGACCATCCTTTATAATAGCTATACGATCACATGTCGCATCAACTTCTGAGAATATATGTGATGATAATAAGATTGTTTTACCTCTTTCCTTCTCCTCACGAACAAATTCAATAAATCTTTGTTGCATTACTGGATCTAGTCCTGATGTTGGTTCATCTAGGATTAGAATTTGTGGGTCAGACATGAAAGCTGTAACTATCGCAAGTTTTCTCTTAACTCCAAGAGACATATGCTTAGTGTCTCCTCTTAATACATTATCTTGTAAATCAAATATATTAAGCATTTTATCAAGCATTTCTTGGTTATGTATTCCATACATATCCTGCATCATCTTGATAAATTCCCAACCTGTAAGTCCTGCAGGTAAGGCTATCTCACCTGGAATATATCCAACATGAGATAAAATGTCATGGTAATCTTTAAATGTATTTTTACCAAGCATTACGCATTCTCCAGAACCTGGATGAGAAAATCCCATAAGATGACGAATAGTAGTAGACTTACCAGCGCCATTAGGTCCTAAGAATCCAAATACTTCTCCTTCATTAACTTCGAAAGATACATTAAATACTCCACGGCCTGAACCATAATCTTTAGTTAAATCTTTAACTTCAATTACTGCCATTTTAAAAGCTCCTTTCCATTTTCAAACTCCATTCCATTTTAGGACACGGGTTTGACATTTTTTACATTTAGGAGTATAATACCAATGAAAACAGAAGACAATAGGCAATATTTGCACTTCAGTCCATTATTGGATGTGAGTGCTAAAATTGATTTGTTTTCAAGAAAAATGGAGGCGTTTTCATATGGCAGAAAAAAAACAAAGAGCAGAGTACAGGAACAAAATCAGAACAAGAAAAATGATTAGAGAGACATTCGCAGAGCTAATCGAAGAGAAACAAGATATCTCAAGTCTTTCAGTAAAAGAACTAGTTGAAAGATCTGGAATATCAAAATCTACTTTCTATATGCATTATAGAGATATATATGCAGTAGCTGAAGAATTTGAAGATGAATTATTTAATTTAGTAAATGAAACAGTTGACGGATATATAAAGAGTAATAATCCTTATGATATTGGAACTTTTGCATTACAAGCTATTAATGCATTAGGAGAAAATGAAGCTTTATATAGAAAACTTGCATCTTCTACTCTTACAGATAGTTTTGTTGAGAAATTAAAGAAATTATTCCTTAATAAAATTAAAAACATCAAATTCAAAGGATTTTCAACTGATCCTGTAATTAGAAGAGTTGAACTTGATTTAATCGCAAATGGTATAATTTATACATTTGTAGACTATTTTAAATCAAATGAAAGACTTGGACTTGAATCTATGGATGAGATTTCAAAAATAATATCTGAATTAACTGCTGCATTAAAGAAATTTGATGCATAAATTAAATAATTAATCGTAAAAAAAGTGAGTCATTTAGTAGGGTTCATACTACTATAAAGCTCACTTTTTGTTTTATTATTCATTTCCTCTAAATAATTGATATCGCTCACGCTCAATCTTATCATATTTTTTATTAGCTGCCTCAATAACTGTATTTGCATCTTTTAATACAATTTCTTGATTGGCCTTAAATACTTCTACTACATTTTTATCAAGTTTATTATCTCTAACATTTTGATCTAATATATCAATTACAACCCCTATATTCCAAGCATCCTTGTAAGAACGTTTTGCGATTAAAGCTGAAATTACGTCGGCAACTTGTAATATTTTTTGGTCTATTGTCATATGCTCACCTTTAACTTTATTAGGATATCCACTACCATCTAGTCTTTCATGGTGACGATATGCAATTTCTACTATATCATAATCCATTTTTCCATATAATATTTCTTTAGTATATGTTACATGTCTTTTCATTACTCTATATTCATTATCAGTTAATTTATCTGGTTTATCTAGAATTCTAAGTGGAATAGATACTTTACCTAAATCATGACATAGACCTGCAATATATATCTTTTTTCTTCTAGTGCCTTTTACTTTAAGTAATCCTGATAATCTATAGGCAATAATCGCAGTAGCCTTAGAATGGGCAAGTGTTGTCTTATTATACATTTCGAATAATGATGCGAGCATTGTAATAAATTGGTTTCTTTCACGGAATCCAAAAATCATTTTTGAAATAAATTTGTAAACAACAGTTTTATAATGCATAGAATTTATTTCATATAAAATATCTGTTTTCATAACAAGTCTTGTAATCGCAATTATATCTTTTGGCCTATAATCTTTAGGGTCTACCATAAGTTTACGATAAGCTGCATCTTTATCGTTTAATTCATTTAAATATTTAACATATTTTTTGCACATCGCAAATGTTCTACCATAAAAATCTATTCCAAGTTTTTTAGTAGCATTTACATTATGCAATAATACTTCTGCAAATCCTTTTACAGGTGAGAAATATTTTAAGAATAGATATGTTTCAATAGCTGTATCTCCACCATCTTCTCTTTTTGATAATTTTCCTGAATCGTTAAAGCATGATAAAAACACCATGTTTTTTACAATCTTGTTAGGAAATTCTTCTAACCTACATACTCTATAAACAACATAAGCAAGTTTTATGTTATATTCAATTTGTTTACGATCGATTCTTCCTATAAAATCTATTGCGACCTGCCACAAATCATTTACAGGTACAATATTTCGGCAATTCGGCTCTCGCATTGTATCTATCATCCTTTTAAATATGTCTATAACCTCATTATATCACAAACAAAATACATTAAAAATAGTTTAAAAAATAAAGGATACCATTAGCGGTATCCTTAAGCTTTTACTTAAATAATTTTACTAATAAATAAACAACTGCGACTGGCCAACAAAATATAAGTAATACTACAAATATTACCCAATTAATGTTTTTATCATCACCTGAAGAATTAGGCTGTTGTGCATTTGATGTATTATTTGAAGGTTTTGTTGGATAAAATGGTTTTTTATAAAGAGGGTTAATAGAACCACAATATTTACAATTTGGTTCATTTTTTGTCATAGAATATCCACAATTTGGGCATTCATTTCCTATATTTTCAGCCATATTAACTCACTCCTTTTAGCATGATATTAAGGCATACAATAATATAACAATAATTATTATTGCGACTACAATAGACTTTTTATTCTTACAAGAATCTTTTGTATCATTTATTATTAATATTATTTTGAATTGGTTTTATTACACTTGGTTTTGATTCATATGATATTTTTTTTACAAAATATGGATTAGCTGACCCACAATATATACAAACTTGTTGTGCCTCTATAACACTAGCGCCACAATTAGGGCACTCATAACTATTTTTCATATGCTACCTCTAATATGGGAACGAAATTATAGAAATTATTATAATCAAAAAAATAATTAATATAAAGGCACATACTATCCCTATAAAAATTTTAGCGGCAGTCGTGATAGTTTTCTGTGTTTTAGGATCAGACATTGTTTGATTAAAAGAATCTCTTATTTTTGTAAAAGTATTTGGATTAATTCCAGTTTTTTCTTGGAATTTATTTCTATAATATGGATTAGCTGACCCACAATATTTACAAGTTTGTTGTGACTCTGATACATTAGCGCCACAATTAGGACACTGTTTTTCCATTACTTTTCTTCCTCAAATTCTACTTTATCATCAGTTGAAAGTCTTTTTTCTTCCACTACTTTGATTTCATTTGCATGTGAGGCATCATCTTGTTGTAACATAAGTTTATCTTGTGATGATAAACCTAATGAAAACGCAACAAATAAGCCTAAACTTACTAGTGAAATAACCCATGCATAAACTGCAGCGTTTTTAACATCACTCTTAACAAAAAATCTTATCGCAAGTGGTAATAATTGATATACGGTTGCCGCAATCACAAGAGTTGTTGATGATCCTGTTTTCGCCTTAGAGGTAAACGCATATACAACAACACCTACAAATACAATAGTTACAATTGCTTTTGAAGCAATATAGGCAGCTAATGCTTTATTTGAAGGGAAACTATTATTAAAAGCTATAATTAAAACAAAACTTACAATTAATACAATTACCGCATTTATTATAAAAGCTATCTTTAATCTAGACATAATTAATCCTCCTTCTTATTAAGTGGTGTTCCACACTCTGAGCAGAATTTCTCAGTAGGTTCAACAGCGGCACCACAATTTGGACAGTTATGAACAAGCTTATATCCACACTCTGGGCAAAATTTCTTATTAGGGTCTATTACCTTTCCACATGAAGGACAATTAATAGTCTTCATCTTTGAGGCATTAGTAATATTAGATGCATCATTATTATTTTCCTGTGAAGGAGGAATAATAGAAGAACTTCCTGCGGCAAGGTTTTGACCCATGCTCATTCCCATGCCGACTCCCATAAATGTAGGTGCGGCACCATTATTTTTAGCTCCAGCCTCATAAACATCGTATCCACGAATAGTACGATAGTTTTGATCACCAAGTTGATCGAATTCAGCTTTCTTATGAAGAATCTCGTTAAGTTTATCAAAGTCATCATCTGGTACATTGATAGATTCAATTGAGAAGTTAACTAAATCAAATCCAAATTCAGCTGTTTCTTCTCTAAATTCACTCTCGAACTTAGCTGAAATATCATCAGTATGTGCATCAATTTCAAAGAAAGTAGTCTTATTTGTAATAATATATTCAGTAATAGTTTTCTTAATAATTTGATTAATCTTACCTCTAAAGAAATTTTGAATTATATCAAATGTAATTACTGCCCCATTCATTAAAGTTCCTACAAGAGTTTGGAAGAAATATTGGTAATTAGATAATCTAATTCCCATTTGTCCTCTAGCTCTTACATTTATTTGAATTTGATACTTTGGATCAATTAATTTAATTGGATCAGATGTTCCCCAAAATAAATCAAGTTTTAATCTCTTATTTATATAATAAATTTCAATAGGGTAAGGATTATTACCACCATAAAATGCTTTTGTGAAACCTTTAAGGAATGGTAATAGTTCAGAATCAATCTTTACTGTACCCTCTTCTAATATTTTTTCAATTTTTCCATCATGAACAATAATACCAACCTGACCAGGGGATACAATCATCTTTGAGTTTCTATTAAACTCAGTAACTGGGTGCTTATAAATAAGCCAGTTAGTACCGCTGCCATCAAACTTTATTAACTCATAAAATGCCATATATAAATCTCTCCAATCTTTATCGATTATTTTTTTAAATATCGATTAATTTAAATTATAGAATACTTTCTAGAAAAATTCAACATTGTACAAAAAAATGTCCATATTTTTTCCCTAATAAATAGTATTTTAGATATATTCATTTTTCAATATGAACACTATTGACAGTAGTGCCGCTATTTTTGAAACATATCTATTTTACAATTTGATTTTGTGTTACTCAATTATGTGACTTTATTATTGAATAGATTACAATGGCAATACATGATAAAATTAAAACCCATAATATAGAAAATAGTAAAAAAATAAAATTGCATTTTCTCATTCTATATTTAATTACTTCTTCTTTACATTCATAAACCAATGTTAGTTTCCCATCAACAAAACTAATCATTGCATTAGAATCAATTTCAAATCTATATTTCTTATAATTTGCAGTAGGCAAAACGCCAGACAGAATAACAAATGGAAAAAAGAATGCAAGAAATATAAAATAAAGAATTATTTGTTTCTCATTAAATTTTAGTATATCTCCACTTTTTATTTTATAAATTTTCCTCTCTCCATTTAAATTAGTATAGGCTAATTCTACCAGATTATTACTATAATACTCAGATTCATCAAACATAATTATCATAAAAGTTCACCTTACAAACGAAAACGTTGTATCAAAACGCGCCATCATCCTATATAAGATTATAAATAAACTTATTTTTAATACTTTCCACAAGACAACTGGCAAACACTTTCTACTATAAACCACCAATTACTAAAAATCTTATAAAATTAAGTCTAC
>CAZJAM010000057.1:0-9704 GCA_964544095.1 uncultured Anaeroplasmataceae bacterium
CTTTGTAATGTAGAAAGATACGGAACTAAAGTGATTGATATGCTAACTTCAATTAATGATAAAGATATTTCAATATATTAGATTTAAAGACATACTATTTGAAGGATAGTATGTTTTTTTGTACTATATGAGAATATAAATTTTTGATTAATTTTTAGAAATAAAGATTTACTATGATTTTTAATAAATTTATTGTAAAGGTTAAAATAAAAGTGTTGGAAAGGGAGTGAAGACAAAAACTAGAGACTAGAAATGAGGATAAGTTATGTATGATATAAAAACAATTAAAAAAGCTCTTAAACTATTAGAAAAGTATGATTATAAATTTATTAAGGTTTCCAGAAAACTAGGAATAAAGATTACAACATTAAGATCCTGGTATAAAAAGGAAATTAATAATGAACCACTTTTAATTAAAACAAAACAAAAATCTAGTAAATGGTCAGATGATTATAAAAAAGAAATACTTGATTATTATTTTAATCATGGAGAAAATATGATGATTACCTATAGAAAATTTGGTGAGCCATCATATAGTACTTTAAAATTTTGGGTACACCAAGATAAAAGATATAAATCAAAATATGTTGCGCATAAAAAGCCTGTTAAGTATAATGAAGATATAAAAAAGGAAATATTATTAGAAGTAGCCACAAGAGATAGTTCTGTAAATTCGATAGCCTCTGAATACAATATCGCTAGAGGAACTATTTACGGTTGGCAAAATGAATTAGCAGGTGGTCCTATAATGAAGAATCAAGACAAAACAAAAGAACAATTATTATCAGAGATAGATAAATTAAAAAAAGAACATCAAAAACTTGAAATGGAAAATAAGATATTAAAAAAGGCTAATGAAATCTTAAAAAAAGAGATAGGCACTGATTTTAATAATCTATCCAACAAAGAAAAGACGATTATAGTCAGTGCCTTAAAACCAGATTATAAAACAACTGAAATATTACCAATATTGAATCTTAAGAAATCAACATATTATTATGAAATAAGGCGTTTAAATAAAGATAAATATAAAGATATTAGAATCTATATAAAAACGATTTTTAATAGTAATTATAAGTGTTATGGATATAGGAGAATGAAGAAAGCTTTATTAGTTGAATATGGTTTAATTATATCAGAGAAAGTTATCATTAGACTTATGCGAGAAGAAAAACTATTTGTATATATACCTAAATCTAAAAAGAAATATTCTTCTTACGAGGGAGAAATTAGTCCAGAGGTCCCAAATATAATTAATAGAGACTTTAAAGTTTTAAAGCCACATGAAAAAGCATTAACAGATATAACTGAATTTGGTATGTGCGATGGTAAGGTATATCTATCTCCATTGATTGACTGTTATGATGGATTGCCAATAACATGGACTATAGGTAAATCCCCAAATTCCAATTTAACAAATACAATGTTATTACAAGCACAAAAAATAATAGGTAATAAAAACATAATAATTCATAATGATAGAGGATTCCATTATAGAATTCCATCGTGGATAGATTCCATGAAAAACTATGGATATACAAGATCAATGAGTAAAAAAGGGTGTTCACCCGATAACTCAATGGGCGAAGGCTTCTTCGGAACAATAAAGAATGAATTCTTCTATTCTAAAGATTGGTCTAAAACAAAATGTGATGATTTCATTACTGAATTAGATAATTACTTAAATTGGTTTAAAAATAAAAGAATCAAATTAAGACTATTTGATTTAAATAGAGTTTAGAATATAATATTAAAAAGTCTAAAAATATGTCCGCATCCCCTTTTATACAAATTCATATTGACTTTTACAATAGATTAGGAACTCATTCAGAATTGTTAAAAAAATAACTTATATATAATATGCTAAAGAAGCCTGTGTTAAATATTTAATAATGGCTTTTTTGTGCTTTAACACCTATTTGAAATGTAAATTTTTTAAGCATTATCTTTCAAATTAAATTTTAATTTTGTACAGTACGTTTTTAGAAAAGTGTAAAAACACATCGAGAAATCATTGGAAAAGTGTTGGATAAAGTGTATAGTAAATTTAAAGTTAGATCTAAGGTGACGATAAAATGCATAGAAAGATAGAACCTTTATTAAATCAATATTATGAAAGTGTTGATAATGAAATATTAGTAATAACAGGTGCAAGGCAAAGAGGTAACCTTAAAAGAGCTTACTTTAGAACGATGGATTTGATTAATGTATGCAACTTATTATTTGAAATAAGTTGTAACATGTGATACAATTTATTAAAAGGTGATGTTACATGTTTTATAATTTAAAAAAAGATATAAGCTACACTAAAACAGTATTAGGTATGAATGATGTAGAAATTTCAAATTTTTTAGGAATATCAAGAATGACATTAAGAAGATGGATTAATGAAAAAGTTATACCTAGCAATGAGTCATTAGAAAAAATATATAATAAAATATATGAAAGTGGCATAAATTTAAATAGATTAAAAGAAGAAATGTATAATTCTTTAGCTATAGATAATCATATTGTTTTATTTCATGGCGCAAAAAAAGAATTGTACGGAAAACCAACTATAGAATACAGTGAAAATAAAAAAGATTTTGGTAAAGGATTTTATTTAGGAGAAAGTATTAATCAAGCAGCAAGCTTTATTGTAGGTTATCCTAATTCAAGTATTTATATTTTTGATTTTAATAAAGAAAATCTAAAAATAAAAGAATTTAATGTGTGTGAGGAATGGATGCTCTTGATTGCATATTTTAGAGGAAAACTTGAAGAATATAAAGATTCAAAAAAAATAAAGAAATTATTAGAAGGCTTAAATGATGTTGATGTAATTATAGCACCGATAGCAGATAATACAATGTATACAATTTTAGATGATTTTATTCAAGGTAAAATTACTAACTTACAATGCTTAAATGCTTTAAGCGCTAATAGATTAGGTTTACAATATGTATTTTTATCTGATAAGGTTATTGATAATAATCTTGTAATGCTAGAAAGATGTTATTATTCAACTAGTGAAAAAAAAGAATATCAATCTTATAGATTAAAGGAAAATGAAATAGGAAAAAATAAAGTTAAAATATCTTTAAGAGAATATGCCGGTAAAGGTAAATATATAGAGGAATTATTATGATTAACAAATTAGATGATTCACAACTATTTTTATGTAGATTTGTTTCAGATTTATTTGAATATTCAACAAAAGTTAAAGAATGTTCGTCAAAAACATTTATTAAATCTTTTGTATATTCAACGTTAGCAAAAAATGTTTCAAATAAATCATTTTTTATAAGTTCAATTGATATAAGCCTAGCTTATGATCTAATTAAAAAAGAAAAGAAATTAAATCGTGGTAAAGACATTTATCCTTCGTATGTTATGTCTTGGATTGGCTATATTATGGAGTATTTTACTTTATCAACAAATATTCCATTAGAAATATTATATAAAAATATAAAACCTGAAGAATTATATAGCCTGTATGAAGCATATCATTCATTAGACTCGGAACTAGTTGTAAGAAGAATAATTGAATCTAAAAATATTAATACTAATCTTAATGATGTTGAACTATATAAATCTATATAATTAAGATATGTATAATGCTTCACATAAAAAACGGTCTAGTTATTGTACTTTGAAAAATGTTTAAAAATTAATGCTTTTTGTTTTTATATCGTTGGACACAATGAAAGAACAAATATTGAAGTAGTTAAGACAATATTTGCTGATTCAGGTAAACTAGAATATTAAATATATTATGTAAAGAATAAACCTGAACACAATTTGATAGTGGTATTAAAGAAACAGGAATAAGAAAAGATAAAGGAAATATAGAGAGTATTATATGAAAAAAATTGCGTTTTATTTACCTCAGTATCATTCAATTCCAGAAAATGATGAATGGTGGGGAAAAGGTTTTACCGAATGGACTAATGTAAAAAAATCGAAGCCTCAATTTAATGGACATCATCAACCTGAAGTTCCATTTAAGAATAATTATTATTGCTTGCTTGATTCAAAAACACAGGAGAAGCAATCTAAATTGGCTTTGAAATATGGAATTGATGGATTCTGTTATTATCATTATTGGTTTGAAGGTAAAATGCTTTTAGAAAAGCCTATGGAAGCTATGCTTAATAATCCTAAAATTAAGATACCATTTTGCATTTGTTGGGCAAATGAAAGTTGGACACGCAATTGGGATGGACTAGATCAAAATATTTTGATTAAACAAAATTATAATGAAGATGAAACAGGATGGAAAAAACACTTTGATTATTTACTATCTTTTTTCAAAGATTCAAGATACATTCTAGATAATGGTAGACCAATTTTAGTTATATATAAACCTTATTTAATAAAAAATTGTAAAGAGATGATAGAATTCTTTAGAAAATTAGCAAAGGAATCTGGATTCGTTGATTTATATATTGGATATCAATATCACGATTGTTTTGATTATGATATGCAAAATTTTGGTTTAGATTTTGGAATTGAATTTGAACCATTTTATACAATGCATGAAGAATATTTAGTTAATAAATCCTATGAAAATCTTTTATTTAATTATAAAGATTTAGAAATAGAAGAATATCCATTTATATATGATTATGATAAAATTTGGGAAAATATTCTAAAACGAAAACCCCTAAATAATAATATTTATCCAGGTGCGTTTCCTTCTTGGGATAACACTCCTAGAAAAGGTAAAAAAGCTACTGTATTTTGGAAAGCTTCGCCAGAAAAATTTAAAAACTATTTTGAAAAACAATTAGCGCATGCACAAAATGATTATCATGCGAATTATATTTTTATTAATGCTTGGAATGAATGGGGAGAAGGAGCTCATTTGGAACCCGACAAAAGAAATAAGTTTGGCTATTTAAAGGCAATTAAACCATCAAAAAACAAGAAAGATAAAATAAACTCAATAATAAAGAAAATATTATATAGAGTTAATAAAAAATACTTATTAAAACATACTAAATTTTTTGATGAAGAATATTATAGCGAAACATATAATATTCCTTTTAAAAAAGTATATAAACATTATTTAAATATAGGTGATAAAGAAGGATATAATGCTTCACCATATTTTAATTCAAATATTTATAGGAAGTTGTATAATGATATTTCTAAAAATATGAATGCACTTCTTCATTATGTTGTTTTTGGACAATATGAAGGAAGAAAAACTATGCTTGATACAAGTGAATCTGAAAAGAAAATAGAATCAGATAAGCTTTCGATAGAAACTAAAAATAATGATATAGTTATCCCTTTAAATCATGAGATTAACGATATAAATTTAGAAAATTTATTTTGTCTACTTGAATATGAAAATGCCTCTATTTTTAATAAACCACAAAAATTTAATGATAATAAATATTGTTTGATTTATTCTCATGACCTAAACTTTAATGGTGCACCTATTGCGCTATTTAATATGGTATTAACTATTAGGGATATGGGAATTACACCTATTGTTATTTGTAGAGATTATGGCAAGTTAATAAATTATTTTAAGCAAGAAAATATTATAGTTATTGTCTATAAAAATTTAGTAGAATCAACTTTAATTGAAAAATTTTGGCACTTATTTGATTTTATAGTATTAAATACTCTTGTTTTCTCTGATGTATGTGCTAAATTAAATGGTACAAAGAATAGCGTTGTGTGGTGGATTCATGAGTCTAAAGTTTTTTATGATAGCTTAAAATATAAAGTGAATTTATTACCTAAAAAGTTATGTGATAATATTCATATATATGCAGTAGGTGATTATGCAAAAGAAAAATTGAAAGAAATTAGACCAAAATATAAAGTAGATAATTTAATGTATTGCATATCTGATTCTAATGCTTCATCTATTAATACAACTTTTGATTTTAAAAAGAATAAACTATATACTTTTGCCACTGTAGGAACTTTAGAGCCTAGAAAAGGATATGATATTTTATTAAAATCTTTTGAATATATTGATGAAAAATTTAAAGATAAAATTCAAATTGTTATTGTTGGAAAGAAGTATATAGAAGATATTTATAATGATATTATAAGTAATAAGGTATTAAAGATTTATTATATTGAATCAATAGATAAAGATAAAATGATTGATTTTTATCATAATATAGATTGCCTAATTTGTCCTTCTATTGATGATCCTATGCCTATTGTTATAACTGAAGCTTGGAAATATAAAATTCCTGTAATAATGTCTGAAAATACAGGAAGTGCAAGTCTTGTAAAAAAATATGGTGGTGGATTAGTTTATGAATCAAATGATCCTAAGAAATTAGCAATTGAAATTAATAATATATTATCAAATAATATTGATTTAGATAAATTAATTGGTGATGGATATTATATTTATTCTAATTTCTTTACTAAAGAAATTTTTGATGAAAATGTTAAAAATATTATTAATAATTTAAATAATAAAGAAAAAATTATAACTTCTGATTTAGTTTCAGTTGTAATACCAACATATAATGGCTTGAATGATATAAAAACTTTAATAAGCTCTTTAAAGAAGCAGAAAAATGTAAATCTTGAAATAGTTGTTGTTGATAGTGGCTCAACTGATGGTACTGTTGAGTATTTGAAAGAAAATAATGTAGAATTAATAACAATTCCAAATGATCAATTTTCACATAGTGGTGCACGTAATTTAGGTGCAAGCAAAGCAAGTGGGAAATATTTATTATTTATGACACAAGATGCAAATACAACAAACGAAGAATTCGTTTGTGAATTTTTACAACCAATTTTAAAGGGTGAAGCAGTAGCCTGTATATGCAGGCAAACACCTAGAAAAGATGCTGATTTATATGCTAGGTTCTGTGTCTATCAATTTAATGAATTTGTTGGATTGTATAAAGATTTAATTACTGAATATTCTATCAATTATGATAAAGTTACTGAAAGAGAAATGGCTCAATTAAATGACGTTTGTTGTATAATAGATAAAGGGATTTTTGATAAATATAAATATAGTGGTGAATTTGCAGAAGATTTAGAACTTGGTAGAAGATTAATTAAAGATGGTTATAATCTTTATCATATGTCTAATTTGGAAATAATACATTCACATACAAGAAATTCTTTTTACTTTTTTTGTAGATCATATGTTGATCAAAACTTTTTTTCAAACATTAAGATGTATGATGAAGAGCTTATAGATAAAGTTTTAACAATCTATATTTTATTCCTTTTACTAGAAGCTGATATGCCTAATATATTTGAAAATAGCTTTGATTGGAAAAGTCTTCAAATAAATTTAGTTAATTTATTTAATAAAAGAAGTGAAGAAATGAAGAAAAAGAATTACGATGAACTTATTTATACTTCTAATTCAATAAATAATGATCTTAAAAGATGTATGATTTCTATTTATGAATATAGAAATAAAAAGTTAAACTATAATTTTGACTGTCTTTATTCATTTGCTGAAGTCGCTATAGAAAGATTTATTGATTATTGTAAACATAATGAATGTTATGAAAATATTAATAAGGATAACTATTATGAATATTTAGAAAAAGCTTATGCAGCTTTTGCAGGTACTTTTTTAACTCCCGTAATTAATTATTTTAAATATTTGGTTAGTGATACAATTGATTTGAATTTAGTTAAAATTTAATATATTAAAAAATAAAGAATCAAAGAAAAAAATAGTTATATATCATAAAATATGTTGTAACACGTGTTACATCAAAATAGGTAAACGTGTTACAAATGTTAATGTTATAATGAATTGCAAATATTCAATTAGATATTCTTACTAGCACAATTTAGAAAAATAAATTTTAGGGAAACCGGCATATTTTGTTGATTTTACAAAAAAATGATGATAAATTTAGTTAGAAATATTATATAAAAATATAAAACCTGAAGAATTATATAGCATGTATGAAGCATATCATTTATTAGACTATGAATTGGTTGCGTTGGGGAAAGTATTAAAAATGAGTTTATTTATAATCCTATATAGGTACCTATATGGGATTTTTTAATGTTATTGGATATATGAGTTGTATAAAATTATCTTACTTATAATATAAGCGGAATTTAAGTTAATACAAATGTTTAAGCATTATGGTATTAATATTTATAGCGGAATTTAAAAAAGAAATTAACATTAACTTTTAAATATAGTGAAATTACATGAGGCTTATTGACTTCTTTTAAAAAATAAGGTAACATTACCTCAAGAGAGAATAACGGAATAATTTCTAAAATATGTCACGTAAAATATTGTTATATTTATTTATACTTGGTAAAACGAGTATTTATAAATGCTTATGATTTATGTTATTTATTTTAATAATTAGGCCAAATACAATTTGATGCACCAAGTGGGTCTTTTTTGGCTATTGTTATTCTCCTTAAATTTAAAACAAAGGAGATTTTTTTATGAATGGAAATGATTTAAAAGCAATTGAAGGAATTATTGGATATGAATTTGATAATACCGACCTTCTTCAACAAGCATTTACTAGAAGAAGTTATTCTATGGAAGAAGGAGGAGAAAATAACGAAGTCTTAGAATTTATTGGTGATAAGGCATTAGACATTGTTGTAATGAAGGTTATAATGAAAAAATATGGCCATATTACTCAAGGAGACTATAGAGAATTTAAGACAAAATACGATGAAGGAAAGTTTACAGATTTAAAGAAAGAACTTGTTCAAAAAAAGAATCTTGCTAAATGCATTGATGATTTGCAACTAAATAAATACTTAATTATGGGAAATGGAGATGTAAAAAATAATGCCCAAGATTCTGAATCAGTAAAAGAAGATTTGTTTGAGGCAATTATTGGGGCAGTTACAATTGATTCAGATTGGAATTTTGATTCGATTGAAGAAGTAGTGAAAATGATGCTTAATTTCAATAGCATTTTAGGTAACAAAGAAAATGAAATTGAGTATGTTGCTAAAATTCAAGAATGGTCACAAAGAGAAAATAATCAGTTACCTAATTATACCTTCGATGAAACTTATTATGGATTTAGATGTACATTAGACCTGGATGGTGTAGATAGGTATTTTTATGGAGAAGGTAAAAGTAAATCTGGAGCAAGATTTTTAGCTGCTAAAGAAGCATATGATTATTTAGAATATAATAATATGTTTTTTAGCTTAGAAGATGAAGTTGGTAAACCAGATGAAGATATGGCAATTAATCAATTACAAGAACTATATCAAAAAGGATACATTCCAAGACCTATTTATGAAGTATATGAAAATGATGAGGCAGAATCGAATGAAGATTATTGGTGTTGTGATGCATATTTAGATGGAATGGATCCTAGAGACTCATCAAGTTATGTAGCATCATCTAAAAAGCAAGCAAAGAAAGATGCTGCTTATGATTTGCTAGTAAGATTATTAAATAAGGAAATTGATTATAATTATAATATGGAAGATGAATGGAATGACTAATATCATGCCATGATATTTAAAAATTTAAAAAGTGGTGATAGTTATGTCATTTAAAGAATTTATTAATAATTTAACTGGAACGATAAAGAAAATTTTGATTATTTTTCACAAGTTAGAGACAAACAACAATATAAAATTATATTTAATACTTTATCAAAAATTGATTCTAATATTACCTATAATGATGTTAATGCATTCGTTATGTATGATAAGGGAATAAAAGATATATTATATATTTACCTAGGTGGGTCAATTTTTAA
>CAZJAM010000058.1:0-3617 GCA_964544095.1 uncultured Anaeroplasmataceae bacterium
AGGTATAAAATAAAACATTTATGCATAATTATGAAGATAATTATAATGTTTTGCAACTAGTTGCATAGTCTCACCTAAACTTTAAGCGCAAAATATAAATGTAGGCTATTAATAAATCAAATTAAAAATTATAAATACATTAAATAATCTCTACTATTTTCTAGTGGAACTATCTTTATAATGTTTTGCTTCTTTAAAAAAAATAATAAGTGTGTTATTATATAATAGTTAGAAATTGGAGTTGAATATATATGGAATTTGATCATAAGAAAATCGAAAAGAAATGGCAATTATATTGGGATGAGAACGAAACATTTAAAACTGATGTTTGGGATTTTTCAAAGCCTAAATTTTATGCCCTAGATATGTTTCCATATCCATCAGGACAAGGACTACATGTAGGACATCCAGAAGGATATACTGCAACAGATATTGTATCTCGTAAGAAGAGAATGGAAGGATATAATGTATTACATCCAATGGGATTCGATTCATTTGGTCTTCCTGCAGAACAATATGCAATTAAAACAGGAAATCATCCAGAAGGATTTACTTTAAAGAATATTGATACATTTACAAAACAATTAAAGATGCTTGGATTCTCATTTGATTGGTCAAAACAAGTTTCTACTTGTGACCCTAAATTTTATAAATGGACACAATGGATTTTTAAGCAATTATATAATGATGGATTAGCTCGCCAAATTGATATGCCAGTTAACTGGTGTGAAGAACTTGGAACAGTATTAGCTAATGATGAAGTTATTGATGGTAAGTCAGAGCGTGGTGGATATCCAGTTGTTCGTCGTAATATGAAACAATGGGTACTTGATATACCTGCATATGCTGAAAAGTTATTAGCAGGTTTAGATACAATTGATTGGCCAGAATCTACTAAAACAATGCAACGTAACTGGATTGGTAAGTCGGTAGGAGCACATGTTACATTTAATGTTTTTAATAGTGATTATAAGTTTACTGTGTTTACTACTAGATGCGATACATTATTTGGCGCAACTTATTGTGTATTAGCTCCAGAACATGAACTAATAGATTTAATTACAACAGATGCTCAAAAAGATGCTGTAAAAAAGTATAAAGAAGAGTGTAGTAAGAAGAGCGATCTTGAACGTACATCACTTACTAAAGAGAAGACAGGAGTATTTACAGGAGCATACGCAATAAATCCTGTAAATGGAAAGAATATTCCTATCTATATTTCAGACTATGTACTCGCAACATATGGTACAGGAGCTATTATGGCAGTTCCTGCTCATGATCAAAGAGATTATGATTTTGCTAAAAAGTTCAATTTAGAGATTATACAAGTTCTTGAAGGTGGAGATATTTCAGAACATGCATATGAAGAAGATGGACTTCACATTAATTCGGATTTTCTAAATGGTCTTAATAAGGAAGATGCAATTAATAAAATGATTGAATTCCTTGAGGCTAAAGGAATTGGTAAGAAGAAGATTTCATATAGACTTCGTGAGTGGATCTTTGCACGTCAAAGATATTGGGGAGAACCAATACCTGTAGTACATTATAAAGACCATGATGAAGTATTACCTGATGATGAATTACCTTTAGTATTACCTGAACTTGATGATTATAAACCAAAGGTTAATGGTACAGCACCACTTGAAAACGCAACAGAGTGGAAAGAATATAAAAATCCTAAAACTGGTGAGATTGGTAAACGTGAAACTAACACAATGCCAGGATCAGCTGGATCTTCATGGTATTTCTTACGTTATATTGATCCAAATAATGATAAGCAATTTGCTGATCCAGAATTACTAAAACATTGGATGCCAGTAGATTTATATGTTGGTGGACCAGAACATGCAGTAGGTCATTTATTATATTCTCGTTTCTGGAATGAATATTTATATGATAAAGGATTAGTTCCAACTAGTGAACCATTTAAAAAGCTTGTTCATCAAGGTATGATTTTAGGTACTAATGGTGAAAAGATGTCTAAATCACGTGGAAACGTAATTAATCCTGATGATGTAATTGAAGAATATGGTGCTGATACTCTTCGTTTATACGAAATGTTTATGGGACCATTAATGGCAGAAAAGCCATGGAGTGAAACAGGACTTGATGGAGCACGTAGATTCCTTGATAGAGTATATCGTTTTGTAATTACAAAGGCATCTGATAATAAGTATGGAAATCCATCTAATGAACTTGAATTATTATATAATCAAACTGTAAAGAAAGTTACAGAAGATTATGATTCATTAAACTTTAATACAGCAATTTCTCAACTTATGATTTTATTAAATGAAGCATCAAAAGCCGAAAGTATTTCAAAAGATATGGTAGAGGGACTTGTAAAGATGCTTTCACCTATTGCGCCACATATATGTGAGGAGCTATGGGAGAAACTAGGACATAATAAAACTATTGCGTATGAAGCATGGCCAAAGTATGATTCTAATAAGCTTGTATCAGATACTATTGGAGTAGTAGTACAAGTTAATGGAAAGTTAAGAGATAGAATTGAAGTATCTTCTAATGCTACTAAAGAAGAAACTGAAACTGCAGCTTTACAATCTACTAAAGTTAAGGCATATACAGATGGACATACTATTGTTAAGGTAATAGTAGTACCAAAGAAGCTTGTAAACATTGTAATAAAGTAGAATTTATAGGATAGTGATTTTTCACTATCCTTTTTAAAATATATGCTTTTTTGAATTAATCACAACGAAAAAGATATATGTTTTTATTTTGTTTTATAACTATTATATTTAAAGAGATTTAATTTTGCTTAACTTGAATAAAACCATATAAAATGATATACTCTATCTATATTATTTGATGAAAGGCATTTTAGTGATATTATGAAGATTTTAATCGTTGGACTTGGCCTTATGGGAGGTTCATATGCAATGGGACTTACTAAAAAAGGTCATGAGGTATATGCTGTAGATATTAATGAACATTCTATAGAATATGCAAAAGAACATAAATTAATAATTGATGGAAGTAATGAAGCTAAGCATTATATACCTTTAGTTGATATGGTTATTATTGGATTGTATCCAAATCAAATAGTTAATTTTGTTAAAAAATATAATGACTATTTTAAAGAAGGACAAATAGTAACTGATCTTTGTGGTATTAAAACATATTTCTTAGATAGTGTTCAAAATGTTATTAAAAATGCTGAATATATTTCACACCATCCTATGGCTGGACGTGAAAAAAGCGGAGTAATGTATGCGAATACAGAAATGTTTTTAAAATCTAATTTCTTAGTCACTCCTACAAAGAAGAATAAAGAGCATACTATAGAAATGATTAAAGCTCTTGGTATGGATTTAGGTTTTGGAAAGATATCTGTTGTAACTCCAGAACATCATGATGCGATTATCGCATATACATCACAACTTACGCATGCAATTGCAGTAGCCCTTGTAAATGCAGATACTGATGAGGATTCAAAAAACTTTGTTGGTGATTCATATAGAGATTTAACTAGAATCGCAAAAATTAATGAAGAATTATGGAGCGAATTATTCTTTGATAATAAAGAGGCTTTAATGAAGAAAATATCTGATTTTGAGTACGAATTAGATCAAATAAAATTAGCATTAAAT
>CAZJAM010000058.1:3627-9499 GCA_964544095.1 uncultured Anaeroplasmataceae bacterium
TCTCATCAACTAAGCATAGAAAAGAGATGGAATAATGAAGAAATTACATATTAGCCTTAAAGATCATTCATATGATATTATTATTAAGGATAATTTAATAGATGAACTTGCTTTATATATTAAAGAAGTTTATAAGAATGATAAAATATATATAATAACAGATACTAATGTGGCACCATTATATCTTGATAGGGTGAAAAAAGCATTATCTAATGATTATGATGTTTTGGATGTCGTTATTCCTGCTGGTGAGAATTCAAAATGTTTTAAATATTATCAAGAAGTATGTGAGAGATTAATTGATTTAAATGTTAGACGAAATGAATTACTTTTAGCTTTAGGCGGAGGAGTAATTGGAGATTTAACAGGCTTTGTCGCAGCAACTATGTATCGTGGAATTCCATATATTGGAGTACCTACTTCGTTACTTGCTCAAATGGATTCATCAATTGGTGGAAAGACAGGAATTGATTTTTATAATAGAAAGAATATTATAGGAGCTTTTAAACAACCATTAATGGTATTAATTGACCCAAGGTGTACAGATACACTTTCACGTGAAGAGTTTGTAAATGGAATGGGTGAGTTAATTAAACACGGAGCTATTGGTAACCCTAGTCTATTAACACTTGTAGAAAAAGGTGTTGATAAAATGACAGAAGAAATAGTCTTTGAATCATTAAAAGTTAAAAAAGCTGTTGTTGAAATTGATGAATTTGACCAAAAAGAAAGAATGTATTTAAACTTCGGCCATACATTTGGTCATGTAATTGAACTTAAGTATGGATATAAGCATGGACAAGCAGTAGCTATTGGAATGCTTATGGCATTAAAGTTTGGTATAGATATGGGTGAAACAAATCCAAAGTGCTATGATATTATTTATAATATATTAAAAAATTGTGGATTCCCACTTGAGGAATATAATTATAAAGATTATCTTTTAGATATGGCATATGATAAAAAGAATTTAGCTGGGGAGATTAGATTTGTTTTTATTAAGGATTTTGGTAGTCCTGAATTATATAAAATAAAAGAATCAAGAATAAAGGATTTGATGTAGATGAATGTAACAATTACACCAAATAAGCTTAAAGGTAAGGTGGTAGTACCACCATCAAAAAGCTTATCGCATAGAGCTATTATTGCAGCTTCACTTGCAAATGGTAAAAGTAAGATTTCAAATATAATATATAGCGATGATATTAATGCTACAATAGATGCGATGACATCTCTTGGGGCATCTATAGAAAAATATGAAGATTATTTAATCATTAACGGATCTCATCCCAAAAGAATAACTAATACTATTAACGCAAATGAATCAGGTTCTACTATTAGATTTATTATACCAATTGCCTTAACAGTAGATGCACCTATTACTTTTGAGGGTAGAAATAATTTGGTAAATAGACCACTTGATGTGTTTACTAGCATATTTGACGAATTCGGTATTAAATATGAGCGTGGGGAAAAGTATTTACCACTTACTGTATATAATGGACTAAAGCCTGGTGTATATAGAGTAAGAGGAGATATATCAAGTCAATTTATAACAGGACTATTATATGCATTACCACTTCTAAATGGAGACTCAAAAATAGAAATTACAACAAAACTTGAATCAAAAGGATATATTGATCTTACAATGGATGTATTAAAAAAGTTTGGTATTATAATTAATACATTAGATTATAAAACTTTTGATATAAAAGGAAATCAAGAATATAAACCTTTAGATTACACTGTTGAAGGAGATTATTCTCAAGTAGCTTTTTGGGCAGTTGCGAATACTCTTGGGGCAGAGTTAGATATATTATGTATGAATGAGAATTCTTATCAAGGCGATAAAAAAATAATTGATGATATAAACTCATTTGGTGGTAAAGTTTACTTTAAGGATGGAAAGTTTATATCAGAGAGTAGTAACACACATAGTGCTACTATTGATTTTGCAAATTCTCCTGATTTAGGACCAATTGAAACTGTTCTTGCTGCCTTATCTTCTGGGCATTCGACTTTCACATCGATTGAGCGCCTTCGTATTAAAGAATGTGATAGAGTTAGCGCAATGGTTATGGAACTATCAAAACTAGGTGCTAATATTTATGATTTAAAAGATACTATGGAAATAGATGGAGTTAGAGAGTTTAATGGAGATCTAAATCTAGATTCTCACAACGATCATAGAATAGTAATGGCGTTAGCTATTGCATCTATAAAATGTATGGGACCAATAAAAATATATAATGCTGGTGCTATAAAGAAGAGCTATCCTCATTTCTTTAAAGCATTTGAAGCAGTTGGAGGAATAGTAGAATATGAAGACTAAACTTGATATAGCAAGAGAAGAAATAAATCAAATAGATTTAGAAATGATAGAACTATTTAAAAAAAGAATGAACGCGGTATCAGATGTTGTATCTTATAAGATTTTAAATAATCTTCCTGTTCTTGATGCATCAAGAGAGGGTGCACTTATTGAAAAGAATTTAAAGGCTTTAAATGATAAAAGTCTTGAAGAATATTATTTAACATTCTTTGAAGGAGTATTAAAATCATCAAAGGATTATCAAAAGAAAATTAAAGGTGAATAGAATGAAGGTATTTGGATTACTTGGTGAGCATCTTGGTCATAGTTACTCTCCGATTATTCAGAAAAAGCTTTTTGAGTTAAAAGGCTTAGATTATGATTATAAGTTAATAGAAATACCATCAAATAAGATAGAAGAGTGTCTAACTGATTTAAGAAATGGTATATATGCAGGATTTAATGTTACAATTCCTTATAAAAAGGAAGTAATGAAATATCTAGATGAAATATCAGATGAAGCAAAGGTAATAGGCGCTGTTAATACTATCAAATATGAAAATGGTAAGTTGATAGGGTATAATACAGATTATTATGGCTTTAAGGACGAACTTAAATACTATAATGTAGATGTAGAAAATAGAGTATGTTATGTACTAGGTACAGGTGGAGCCTCTCTTGCTGTAAAAAAGGTATTAAAAGATTTAGGTGCAAATATAGTATCTGTATCAAGAACTAAAACAAGGGACACTATTACATATGATGAATTAAATGTTAATTCAAATGATGTTATAGTGAATACTACCCCAGTTGGAATGTATCCTAATATAGATAATTCGCCACTTGATAAAAATATTGCACAAAATGCTTATAAAATTGTAGATATTATATTTAATCCTAGCATTACTAAATTAATGAGTTATAATAAAAATAGTTATAATGGCTTGTTAATGCTTATAGGTCAAGCAGCTAAAGCTCAAGATATTTGGCTTGGTAAGCATTATGATATAGATTATAGTAAAATGCTAAAATATGTGGAAGGGGTGATTTTGGGTGAATAGTTTTGGAAGGCTTTTTAGAGTATCTATTTATGGAGAGTCTCATGGTATTTCAATTGGAGTTGTAGTTGATGGTGTAAAACCTGGAATTAAACTTTCAGTTGAAGACTTCTTAAATGATTTATCTAGAAGAAAATCTGGTGGTCTTGGAACAACACCACGTATTGAAGCAGATGAGGTAATGATTGAAAGCGGAGTATTTAATGGATATACTACAGGAGCTCCTGTATCTCTTAGATTCATTAATACTAATACTAAAAGTAAAGATTATTCAAATTTAGTAACGCAACCAAGACCAGGACATGCAGATTTTACGGCTCATGTAAAATATGACGGATTTAATGATTATAGAGGTGGAGGGCATTTCTCTGGGCGTATAACACTAGGGCTTGTAGCAGCAGGCGTTATAGCTAAAAAAATGTTAGAAGGATTTAAATTTGAATCTAAGATTATAAACCTTAATGGCGAGACAGATCAATCTAAGTTTAGCCAAATTCTAAAAGATACAGTAGAATCACATAACTCTGTAGGTGGAATTATAGAAATTAATGTAAATGGTGTACCTGTAGGACTTGGTGAGCCATATTTTGATTCGCTTGAATCAACAATATCGCACTTAATGTTTTCAATAGGTGCTGTTAAAGGCATTGAGTTTGGTAAGGGATTTGATGGTGTATCGTTAAAAGGTTCAGAGTTTAATGATAGAATAATTGATGAAAGAGGTACTACAAGCACAAATAATAATGGTGGTATTAATGGTGGTATTTCAAATGGTAATCCAATTAATTTAAAAGTATTTATCAAGCCTACTCCATCAGTTGGTGTAGCGCAAGATACATATAACTTCAAAGACAAGGAAGTAAATAGTCTTGTAATTGAGGGAAGACATGATGCCGCAATTATAGTAAGAGCTATGGTTGTATGCGAGGCAGCATGTGCTATTGCACTTTGTGATGCAATGTTAATAAATAAAGCATATAAAGGATAGGAGAAAAAATTATTATGAGTAACAAGAAGATTGCAATTATTGGTGCAGGTCCAGCTGGACTTGCTGCAGCAAAGGACCTACTTACTGCAGGTTATGCTGTAGATATTTATGAGAGAGAGACATTTGCTGGAGGTGTAATGAGTTTTGGTATTCCATCTTTCCGTATTAAGATGGAACAAGTAGCTCGTCAAGTAGATCCTGTTAAGGCTCTTGGAGGAAATTTCATTTATGGAAAAGATTTAAAGGAGTCTGATTTCTTAGAACTTGCAAAAGAGTATGACTATGTATATCTTGCATTTGGACTTACTAAGGTAAGACACCTAGGAATTCCTGGAGATGATGCAGAAGGTGTTTTAAATGCGCTTGAATTCTTAAGAGATTATAATTTTGCTGAGAAGATTGTAGATGGTACAACTGCACCTAAACTTAATGGTAAAGCAGTAATTGTAGGAGCTGGAAATGTAGCTATGGATGGAGCTAGAGTTGCTGTAAGATGTGGAGCAACTGAAACAATTCTTACATATCGTCGTTCTCGTGAAGAAGCACCTTGTACTAAGGCTGAGATGGATCAAGCTGAGGGTGATGGAGTAAAACTTGAGTTCTTAACTAATCCAGTAGAAGTATTAAAAGAAAATGGTAAAGTTGTTGGAGTTAAGTGTGAGATTATGACTCTTGGAGAGCCTGATGAATCAGGAAGAAGAAAACCAGTTGGTACAGGTGAGTATAAGACAATTGATTGCTCATATGTAATTTCAGCAATTGGACAAATTCCAGATCAAGATGTATGGAATGTAGGAACTATTCTTACAGACCATGGATATATTAAGGCAGTGGCTAATGAAGGTGAGTCATTCCAAACATCAGTTCCTAATATTTATACTGGTGGAGATATCGTTAAGGGAGCAAAGACTATAGGTGTTGCTCTTAAGTGTGGAAAAGATTTCGCTAAAATGGTTATTGCAAAAGACGCTCAATAGTTAATTTAGGTGCTAGAAAAACTAGCACCTTTATTTTTATTTCGATTATTAAAAATTATAATTGTTTTTAATGCGCAAAAAATGTATAATTAAAATGTATATTGCTTTTTATAACGAGAGGTGGAAGAAATATGATATTTTTAAGTGATAAGCTACTTGGAATGATAGTGTGTGGTGTATTTGCTGCTATACTAGTAATTCTTGTAATTTGTGCAATAGTTTCACAGGTTAACGCAAAGAAAAAACCACAGCCACAACCTGCAAAGAAAGAAGTTTCTAAGAAAGCTACTCCAGTTGAGGAAGATGAGGAAGATGAAGAGGAAACTCCTGCTGTTGTAGCAACTCCTGTTGAAGATTCAACTGAGGAAGAGTCAGAGGAAGAGCCTGAAGAAGCTGCTGAGGAACCAGCTGAAGAAGAGTCTGAAGAAGAAACTGAGGAGCCAGCTGAAGAAGAATCAGAAGAAGAGCCTGAAGAAGCTGCTGAGGAACCAGTTGAAGAAGAGTCTGAAGAAGAAACTGAGGAACCAGCTGAAGAAGA
>CAZJAM010000059.1:0-9186 GCA_964544095.1 uncultured Anaeroplasmataceae bacterium
TAATCTTAGTGATGAATCTTACATATGTATAATCACCAGAGGTTGCTTCTTGTTGTAGAGCTACTGGTGTTTCATATGCAACAAATTCAACATAATAAACATTAAATGCACTATTTGTTGAACCTAGATAATAATCTCCAGCATCACTTAATTCAAAGCTATAACCACCTATAGCACTTCCATCGTTACTAAATTTATCATTAACTAATACATAAGAACTATCATATAATCCTAATGTTCTAGTGCTACCAGATTTACTACTCATACCATAAACTCTTAAAGTTCCTTTGCTAGGTACTTTAATCAAAATAGAGTTAGAAGCAATACTACCAGTTCCTGCTAATTTATATCTTTTAGTAAATGAAAATCCATCAATTGTCGCTTTAGAACCATCAACAGTTATAGATGAAGTAAACTTATAAATTGTTCCGTCAACAATATTTTCTTCTGACCCTGTAGTGTTATCAGACGCATTTAAAATATAATTATCTCCATATGATACATCGAGATTCCAAACAGCAGTAAAATTAACATCACTAGTTAGTTCATAAGATGTTCCTGCATCATATGTTGTAGTTCCATCGTTCCATCCAGCAAAAACGTATTTATTCTTTACTGCATCTGTAGTAGGTAAAGTTATAGTCTTAGAAGCAGCTTCTTTAGATACAGTGATATCAGAAACCTTAGTTCCACTTGTAACTGTTCCTAAATTAAAGGTAGCAGTGTAAACAGTTGTATCAACTGCAACAGTTTCGTAAGTGATCTTAAAAATATTCATTCTACCATCACTATAAATAAGAATAGAAGATCCACTTTGAATTGTTTCAGTTACTGTATTAACTTCTTTAGCTGTTGTACCTGTAAAACTTCCAATAGTATATGATTTTGCTTGAAGTTTTTTTGAACTTGAAGTATCACAAAAATCAATTGTAACTTCTACTTTGTTTTTCGCAGTTAATTTGAAATATTTTTCATTTGACCCATTACCATTTAACACAAGTGATTTAGTATAATTAGATACTGATATATTGACAACTGTAGCAGAAACACCAACATTTTCCAATGTTAAATCATCATTAGTTTTTATAGTAGCACCATTTAAATATGATGTGTTAGTATCACTTAAAGCATCATAGAAAGTTGTTGCTTCAGCACTAACTGTCGCAGTAGCTCCAACCATTATGAATGCAAACGCACCAACAATAACCGCAAGTATTGCTTTTAATTTTTTTCTCATTTTTTCTTTTTTCCCCTTTCGAATTTTAAGACTAACAAAATAAAAAGCTGAATCAACTATATACCATATATACCTTTCAATATGTGTATATTATTAAATGCAGCTGGCTGACCTTAAAGGTCCCTTTAGTTTTGCGTCATAGAATTACTTCTACTTTGCCTATATTTTTTAGTCTTTTTATTAAGCGTAAGAAAGCGCTTCATATTTATATTATATATATTTAAATAACTAAGTCAATATTTTTTTGAAAAAATTATCTATTTTTCAATAAAATTTAAACTTCTTTGAATATAAATCAAAAGTGAACCCTAATGGATTCACTTGTAATTATACTTACATTAATGCTTTAGATAATACATCCTTAACATTCTTTACAGGAATAATCTTAAGACTATCTCTTACCTCTGTTGGAATGTCTTCTATATCTCGCTCATTCTCAGCAGGAATTAAGATAGTTGTGAGACCTGAACGTTTAGCTGCTATTGCTTTCTCCTTAAGTCCTCCAATAGGAAGTACTGCACCACGAAGTGTAACTTCACCAGTCATACCTAAGTGAGATGATACCTTACGTCCTGTCAATGCTGATACTATCGCAGTTGTAATTGTGACACCTGCAGAAGGACCATCCTTTGGTACTGCACCTTCTGGTACATGAACGTGGATATCATTTTCAGCAAATATTTGTGGATCAATTCCATAATCTGATGCATGAGATCTTACATAAGATAAGGCTGCCATGCATGATTCTTTCATTACATCTCCAAGCTTTCCAGTTAATACTAGTCCGCCTTTACCTTTATAATATGTAACCTCAATATCTAGAGTATCTCCACCAAATGATGTATAGGCAAGACCTGTTACAATTCCTACTTGGTCTTCATTACGGTTAAGATTATTAAAGAATCTAACCTTACCAAGGAATTCTTCAATGTTATCAGGTGTTACTGTTACATTATCTAGCTTATCAGTTAATATCTTTTTAACTGCTTTACGGCAAATAGTTCCCATCATACGGTCAAGCTCACGAACACCTGCTTCTCTTGTCCATCCAGCAATTATCTTCTTTAAAGCTTCATCTTCTATAGTAAGCATCTCTGGCTTTAATCCATGAACTTCAAGTTCACGACTAATTAGATGAGTTTTAGCTATATTGAATTTTTCATATTCAGTATATGAAGAAAGTTCAATAATTTCCATACGATCACGAAGTGGTCCTGGAATTCCAGATAAGTCATTTGCAGTTGTAATAAACATTACTTGAGATAAATCATATTCTTCTTCTAGATAGTTATCAGAGAAGTGAGAGTTTTGTTCTGGGTCTAATACCTCAAGCATTGCAGATGCTGGGTCACCTCTATAATTAGATGTCATCTTATCAATTTCATCTAATAAGAATACAGGGTTAACAGTTCCGCAGTCCTTCATTCCTTTAAGAATACGACCTGGAAGAGCTCCTATATAAGTACGACGATGTCCTCTAATTTCTGATTCATCAGAAACTCCACCAAGGGATTGTTTAATAAACTTACGTCCTAATGCTTCACTTATAGATTTCGCAAGAGATGTTTTACCAACTCCTGGTGGACCTACAAGACAAATAATAGTTTGTGGATTATGGTTTGTCATAATCTTAACAGAAAGATATTCAAGAATTCTTTCTTTAACTTTATCAAGACCATAATGGTTCTTATCAAGAACTTCTTGAACCTTATTAATATCTTTCTCGTCTTCAGTAGTTTTATACCAAGGAAGAGCGATCATGAAATCAAGGTATTGTTTTATAATTCCTGATTCAGCCATTTGATATGATGTATTTGCATATCTCTTTAATTCATCAAGTGCTTTCTTCTCAATCTTTTCAGGCATCTTAGCCTCTAAAATCTTTTTACGAAGTTGATCTATTTCTTCATCTTGACGAGCTTTATCTCCAAGTTCATTTTGGATTGCTTTCATCTTCTCACGAAGATAATATTCTTTTTGAGAATCATCAATAGATTTCTTAACATCTTGATTAATCTTATTTTCAATATCACCAATTTGTTTCTCACGAGCAACATCTTCTAATATATATTCCATACGTTTTTCTAAGGATTGCTCCTCAAGATAACGATATTTATTAATATTATTAGATTTTAATTGGAACGCAATAATATCTGCGATTTGTTCTGTTGTAACACCAGATTGAATAGTACGTAATACCTCTTCAGCATTATTTAATACAACAGATGCATTCTTAGATACTTCTGAGACAACACTACGAACAAGTGCAGATTCCATTGCACCATCAACAAGTATTGTTGGATAATCTTTTTGATTAACCATAAAATATGGAGTAGATTGAATAAATCCATCAATTATAACTCTAGATATAATATTAAATTTAACCTTATAATTATTATTTGGTAGCTTTAATTTTAATGTTAATCTAGCTTTAACACCAATTTTTTGTACATCCTCTGTTGTAACATCTGTTACAAGTGGATTCTTTTGTATTAAAAGAATAACTTCATTATTATACTTCTTTTCACAAGCCTCTAACGCTTTAAGTGATATATCCCTTCCAATTTCAATTCTAAACTCATTATTTGGAATAGGTATTATACCACGAACAGCTATGGCTGGTAATCCTAAAGTCTCAAGTTCTTCCATAAAAATCACCTCTTTAAATATTTAGCCCCCTAGACTAGCAGTTATATATTACATTACTTTTGGCACTAAGTCAAGTAGTTTGCCAATTTATTTTATTTTCTTGCATATTCTACAAAAAAGAGGCTACATTAGAGCCTCTTTAATATTAAATTATTACTTTAATAATTCAAGAATGTCAGCCTTCTTAGCTCCTGCAGGAACCTTAATTCCCTTTTCTTGAGCTAAAGCCTTTAATTCTGCAACTGTCTTCTTTGAAAGATCTTCTTTGTTTTCTGCCTTCTTACTAGCTGGCTTCTTAGCAGTAGCCTTAACTTCTCCTTCAACCTCAACAGCGTTTGATACAAGCATATCAATTAACTTTTGGTTAACTAATTCATTATAATATCTTCCAACGTTTTGTTGCATTAACTGATCCTTTGTAAGCTTAGATGTTGCAAGATCTTGTTCAGCTCTTGCTTCAATCTCTTCCTTAGTTGGCTCAATGTGCTCAACTTCAACAATCTTAGACATAACAACATTGAACTTAGCAGACTTTAAAGCTTCTCTCTTAGTAATATCTTCGAATTGCTCTAAAGTTGCTCCCATGAAGCTTAAGAAAGTCTCAAATGGAATATTATACATCTTAGCTTGATTCTCATATTGAGAACGCATTTGATTATATCTTTCATCAACAAGTGACTTTGGAACTTCAACATCAGTTGAATCAAGGATAGTGTTGATAATTGCGTCAACCTCTTTATCCTTCTCTGAAGTCTTCTTAGCATTTTCAATTTCAGCCTTCTTACTAGCTTTGAAATCTGCAACAGTCTTTTGCTCTACATTTAAAGATGCTACAAATTCATCGTTTAATACTGGTAATACTTGAGATTTAACCTCATGAACAGTTACCTTAAATACTGCAGCTTTTCCAGCTAAATCCTTTTGTCCATAATTATCTGGGAATGTTACATTTAAATCCTTAGTTTCTCCTGCCTTCATTCCAATCATTTGATCCTCAAATCCAGGAATGAATTGTCCTGAACCAATTTGAAGTTCATAATCCTTAGCAGATCCTCCTTGGAATTCAACTCCATCAACAGAACCTACAAAATCAAACTTAGCGAAGTCATTATTCTCAATAACTTGGTTCTTCTTAACCTCAGTTGTAGAATGTGCTTTTAATACATCATTAATAGCTTTCTCTACTTCCTCATCAGTTGCGTTATAATTAGGTTTTGCAACTTCTACACCTTTATATTTAGGTAATTCAAACTCAGGCATAACATCAAATGATAATGCAACCTCGAAATCTTTTCCTTGTCCAAAATCCTTTGATTCAATGCTAGGCTCAGCTTGTCCTACAATCTTATTAGCTAAATCTTTATCTCCATATACCTCTTGAATCTTTTCATTGAAGATAACGTCTAATGCATCATTATATAAAGACTCAACACCATAATGCTTTAAGAATACACTCTTAGGTGCATGTCCCTTTCTAAATCCTTGAATAGTTACATTTGCGTTAACTTTATCAAAAGCCTTATCTAATGCATTATCGAATTCATCAGCTTTAACATCAAATATTGCTTTTACACGACTCTTTGATACGTTTTCTAATTTCATATTAGTATTCTCCATTTCTTATAAAAAAAATCTTACCATCTAATTATATCATAATTTAATGCTTTGTAAATATGGAAAAAATCTTTTATCATGCTCTCTTTAGTTCTTTTTTAATAACAAAAAGAAAAGAGGTAGTCATATAGACTACCCCCATAAACTTTTATTATTTATAATCGTATAATGCATTTCTATCTTTTGTATAATTTAGAACATAATATTTACCAGCCTCAAATGTCAATTGGCTTAATTCTTCTACAGTATATTCTTTTCCATCCATAGTGATCTTACCATTGTAATCACTAAAATGACTAGTTATATAGCTTTGTGCATCTTCTGGGTATTGTTCTGTAACAGTTGTTTCTTTATAATTACTATCCTTCATTAAAGTAGGATAATTATCTGGATATAATAAATTAGCAGTCTCTACCATAACAAAATATGTAAAACTACTATCAGGTTTTACTTTACCATATAATTTTAATCCTTCAGAAGTTACTACTTGATTAGTGTATGGAGTAGTGCATGCCTCATCAATATACCAATCATAACTATAACCATCACCTATTGAACTAATAGTAATTGGTTCATTAATAGCAAAGTCAGAGAAATCAGCTCTTAATCCACCTTCAACATAATATTCTACACCAGCTTTACCTTTACCTAAACTATTTAAAAAATTCTCTTTTACATTTGCTATAGAATTAAAGTTTGTTGTATCTACGCTATGTGTATATTTATAATTCTTTACCATTAAATCTTTTTGAGCTGTTGATGAAATATTATCTACTAACTTTTCTTCATTATATACGATTTCTGATATATATCCATCGTTTACAGAAATAGTTACATCAAAGTCATAATAATCAAATGAAGACTCATTAGGTTCTACATAAGAATATTTAACATTTAGTGAAATTATTCCATCATTTTTTCCAATAGATGTTTCAAAATCTGATAGACCTATACCTGAACTATAAAAGCTATAACTTCTTGCAAGTAATTCTATTTCATCAAGAGAGTTTGCGCTTCCTGCAATAAGTACTTCTCTAAAGTAAGATACATCTAGATAATAAACCCATCTCTTATAATATGTACTATCGACTTCATAATAGCAACTTGGATAATCATTTGTTGTAAATTTATAAGTTCCACCATCGTTTATTTGCATATAATAAGCTTTTGTATTTGCAGTATCTGAAATTTGGCCATCAGTATAATTATCTTTTTTTATTTCATCATAATAAGCATATTGACCATCAGATAATATCATCTCTTGAACTTTAGAAGTTGTAACAGCACTTTTAGTATCTCCTGTATAAGATGTAGTTTCCTCATTTTGATCTAATGATATATCACCTTCATAATCAAGGGATGCAAGTACTCCTTCTTTCCAAGTAGAGAATAATTTTTCATTCTTACTATTATTAGTAGTAGTATTTGAAGTCGCTGATTCAGTTTTTAATTTTCCATTCTTAACACCTACAACTGAAACAGAGATTATTAAAGCAATTACTATTACGCCAAGTGCTATATAGCTTATAATAATTAGTTTCTTTAAGCCTAATTTATTATAAATAGTATTCCATGTGTTTTTAAACCATGCTACTACTTTATTAGGCTTTTTCTCTTTTGTTTCTTCATTTTGTTGTTCTACATTTTCAGTAGTTTCTTCAATGTTTTCATCTTTTTTATTTTCTTCCATTTTAACACCTCTTTTTTAAATCTAACTAATTATTATTTGTATAGTCCATTATATGAAGTATAGTAATTAATATAATAAACTTTACCTCTTTCAAATGTATAATTTGCTAAATCACTTAAAGTGTATTCTTCATTACCATCATTTATTTTGAATTTGCCTTTGTAGCTACTAAATTTATTTAGAACACTAGAATAAATTTGTGTAGCATCTGAGAAATCTTCAAGTGAAAATTCTTTTTTATCTTCTTCTCTTAATGATTTAGGCATTACATCAGGATATTTATATGAAATATTATTAACAAATACAACTAAAGTTGAATAAGGATTATCATGTCCTTCTTTTTCTTTAGCATACAACTTCATACCTGTGCTTGGAACAGTTTCATTATTATATTTTTTACTACATGCTTCATCTGTATACCAATCATAATAATATTCAGTTGCATTTGGGAAAGCAGTAACTGTACTTCCTATTTCTACATCTCCATTAGTTTGATATCTTGCGCCATTAATATAATACTCAACATCAACCGAAACTCCTAAATCAGTTACTTGTGCTGGCATAGTTTTATCACTTACAATAGAAGCAAAATCAGCATCACTTGAAGCATATGTATATGTCATTGTTTTTTCACAAATAGCTATAGTATCTTCAGAATTTATATTATCTTCATTAATTTCATACTTAAGATAATATTTTGATAAACTATTATTTTTTACTGTGTATGCCTCAGTATAATTAGTTGTTGCAAAACAATCATCATCTATTTCAGTTGTTGTATAATCAAATTCAAGAGTAATTGCGTCTCCATCTTTAGATATTTTTACATCGTACATAGACATTCCAAGACCTGTAATAGAAAAATATGCTAATACGTTTTTACTAACATTTTCTAACTTATCAGCATCAACGCCAATATATGCAGTAGGATGTTCTGAAGATGATAAATATGTATTAAGGCCAATAGTTTTATAATAATCCGAATCAACTAATCTATAATAGTTAAAATCATCAGCCCAATAGTATAATTTTCCATCATCATATTTAATGATAGTATAAGGATTATCACTATCTGAACTTGGTGAACCATCTGTAGTATTATATTTAGTAGATGTTGATTTGCATTCATAAGCATATTGTCCATCTAAAAGAATTACTTCATTATAATCAGCATGTCCAGTTTGAATAGTTTTAGTTCCCATTGTATAATTAACATCTTGAGAACCAGTACACTTATATTCTCTAGGTTCATAATATATAGTACTAACTATTCCTTGTTTCCAAGTGTTGAATAATTCCTCATCTTGTGAAGAATAGCGTGTAGTAGTTGTAGTAGAGTTACTATTAGATGATTGTTTCTTTAAATTACCATTCTTAGCACCTACAACAGATACTGATATAATTAGGGCAATAACTATTACACCTAAGGCAATATAACTTATAATAAGTAGTTTCTTTAATCCTAGTTTATTATAAATAGTATTCCATGTGTTTTTAAACCATGCCACTACTTTATTAGGTTTTTTCTCACTTGTTTCTTCTTTGTTTTCTCCTTCCTTGTTTTCTGTAGTTTCTTCTACATTCTCTTCTTTTTGTTCGTTGTTTTCTGTAGTTTCTTCTACATTCTCAACATTCTTATTTTCTTCCATTTTTTCACACCTCTCTTTTATTTAATGAATTAAATACATTAAAATTAAAAGATCTTTGCTAACCTTTCATGCAAATAAAACTTCAATAACCTAATTTGATTGAACTTTTTTATACTATTTAATTTTTTTGTATCGTCCTTCATCAACTATATTTTACAAAAAAACAAATAATATGTCAAATAATTGATTTTTAAAACAATATAAAATTGCTAAGAATTATAATAACAATTCAACATAGATTAAACATTTGAACAAATTAAAAAAGCCTATAATCATATGAACCATTGTTTCATAATCTTATAAGCTTAAAGAATATTTTAATTTAAAAATTCTTCTACCTTATTTAT
>CAZJAM010000060.1:0-9064 GCA_964544095.1 uncultured Anaeroplasmataceae bacterium
ATTATATATACTACTTAAATAGTCTAGTTTCAAAGCTAGACTATTTATGTTATAATACCTATGTAATTGGAGGAAAAAGTTATGCTAGAACAAGAAATAGTAAGTCAAATTGAAATGCTTAAAAAACAAGGATTCACAGAAGAACAAATTGCTTATCATTGGGCAACACTTGTTCGTGATGATAAAATTACACCAGATGAATTTGCGGGATTAATGATTTGCTTAGGGGCAATGCCACCAAAGGGATTTGATGCGATGACAGAATCTCAAAAGAAAGCATATATAACAAAAGGCTTAAATTAATAAATTAGGTGAACCCAAAAAAGAATTAGGTTCACCTTATTTTTATGCTGATAGGTATTTTATTAAAGCTTTATAATTTTTATCTGGTTCTTCATTAAGCCTTGTAATGATTACAAGATTTGTAATGAGTTCTTTAGAATCAATAGTTGATGCGTATAGACCATTTGAGAATGTTTTATAAGCACCATTTGGTACTATAGCGTGTATACCAAGTGATTTCGCAAGAAGAATTGCAGTCTTCGCATCATCAACCATAGCCTTAATATTTAAGGTTAAATTATTCTTTTTAAAAAGATTTATAAGCATATCTTTAAATCTTTTATATATTATAACCTCAACCTTAGATATTTCGGTAAGACTAATAGATTCTTTTATATTCACGTTAGATGTTAATACCATTGGTTCACTTGGAAGACTAACATAATTATAGTTTGATACATTAAATGGAGTACGCGTAATCGCAATATTTATTACATGTTTATCAAGCATATCTAAAAGATTAAAAGTATTTGATTCGTATATGTTGAATTTTATTTTAGGGAAATCAGTAGTAAAATTTTTAAGTTTATCTTGATAAAGAAAAGATGTAGAAGAAGAGACTATTCCAAGATTAATAGTCTCGTTTTCTTTATTTATTAAATCAGCAATTTCTAAATCAATAGATTTTGATACATTTAATATTGTAATGGCTCTATCATATAAAAGTTTTCCTGCTTCTGTAAGCTTTAATTGCCTTCCCCTTGAAAAAAGAATTGTATTATATTCATCCTCAAGTTTTTTAACCATTCGTGATAATGGTGGTTGTGCAATATGTAATACTTGGCTAGCTCTTAGTATAGATCCTTCTTCAATGATTACTTTATAATAATATAATTCTCTTAATTCCATGTATACCTCCATATATACTTTAATGGTATATATAATTTAAATTACTTTATTTTAAGTATATTACTATTTGTAGTATAATTCAATGTGTTGAGGTGATATTTGTGCTTAGATTATATTTTAAATATCTAAAAGAATATAAGCGATATGTGATTTTAGGACCAATCTTTAAAATATTTGAAGCTGTATTTGAACTATTAGTACCACTTGTTATATCAGATATTATTAATAATGGTATTAATGGCGATTTATCGCAAGATGAAGCTTATAAATATATTTTAAAAAGAGGTTTATTATTACTTCTTTTTGCCGTCGTTGGATTGTTATCAACAATAGTATGTCAGTATTTTGCGGCTAAATGCTCACAAGGCTTTGGTACAAAACTTAGAAATGCGTTATTTAAAAAAATAAATACATTATCTTTTAAAGAGCTTGATGAATTTGAAACATCAAGTCTTCTTACAAGATTAAATTCAGATATTAATAATATGCAACAATCTGTAGCTATGCTTATAAGGCTTGTTATACGTGCGCCTTTCTTAATAATTGGCGCTACAATATTATCTTTTATGGTAAATCTATATGCAGGTATTATATTTGTATTTGCTTCATTGTTATTATTTGCGGTAATATTTATTATTATGCTTATTCAGGTTAAATTGAATAGAAGACAACAAAATAGTCTTGATAATCTTACTAGCATTACAAAAGAGAATATTTCAGGTAATAGAGTAGTAAGAGCTTTTAATAGACAAAAATCTGAATTTATAAGATTTTGTGATGAAGATATTAGTTTATATAATATACAAAAAAGAATTGGTGTATTAAATGCTATATTAAATCCAATGGTATTTGTTATTACCAATGTTGCGATAATACTTGTATTATATGCATCAGGTATTAAATTTACTAATAGTGATTTGAAACAAGGAGATATTACATCACTATATAGTTATCTTTTACAAATACAAATTGCAGTAATGGTTGTATGTAATCTTGTTGTAGTATTCACAAAAGCCATAGCTTCCGCAAGAAGAATTAATGAAGTATTTGATAAAGAGCCTTCTATTAAATTTGGGCTTATGAATGAAAGGTTAAATAATATACCATTTGAATTTAAAAATGTTTCGTTTAAATATAATCAAAATACACCAAACGCAATCTCAGGGCAAACATTTAAAATAGATAATGGAATGATGGTTGGTATAATTGGATCAACTGGTAGTGGTAAATCTACCATCTTAGCCCTTATGAATAGATTTTATGATGTAAGTGAGGGTGAAATACTATTATATGGTAGAAATATAAAGGATTATAGTGAAGAATTTATTAGAAATGAAGTATCAATGGTATTTCAACATGCAAATCTTTTTAGTGGAAGCATTAGGGATAATTTAAAATTCGCAAATAAAAATATAGAAGAAGATGAAATTAAATCAGTCCTTATAAATTCTTGTGCGTATGAGTTTGTATCAAAATTTGATAAAGGGGTAGATACTAATCTATATCAAGGTGGAAAGAATTTATCAGGAGGTCAAAGACAAAGACTTGCGATAGCGCGTGGTCTTGCGAAGAAGTCATCAATATTAATTTTAGATGATTCAAAGTCAGCCTTAGATTTTAAAACATCAAAAGAACTTACAGGACACTTAAGAGAAACTAATAAAACTATTATTGAAGTATCACAAAGAGCTTCTGATATGATGTCTTGTGATTTAGTTATAGTTTTAGATAAAGGATTTATAGTAGGTCTTGGTAAGCATCAAGAATTAATTAAGGATTGTAATGTATATAAAGAAATTTGTGATTCACAGGATGTAGGTGAGAGATATGAATAATAAGAAGTTATTAAAAATAATATCTAAATATATATTTAAATATAAGCACACATTATTCTTATCCCTATTTTTTACAATAATATATGTGGTATCAACACTTACTGCACCTATAATTGTAGGACGTGCAATTAATTTGTTTGTATATAGTGAATATGATAAGACTAAATTATTAAATTATATTTATATTTTAATCGCTGATATTTCCTTAGGATTCTTGATGGGATTCTTGATGGGATTTTTACTTAATAAACTAACATATAAGGTTATATATGATTTAAGAAAAGATACATTTAATAAAATATTAAATGTTGAAGTAAGATTTTTAGATTCAAATCCTGAAGGAGATCTAATGCAACGTATAATTAACGATACGGATACTGTAGCTGATGGCCTATTACAAGGATTTTCGACAGCTTACAGTGGAATAATTACTATTGTTATGACTATAGTCCTTATGATGATGATGAATTGGATATTAGGTCTTGTAGTAGTAATTCTTACACCATTATCATTTTTCGTAGCTAAATTTATAACTAAGCATACTTTCCAATCTTTTAAGAAACAAGCTGAAATTAAAGGCGATATGATGGCACATTCAAATGAGATGATAACTTATCAAAAAATATGCATAGCTTATCAAATGCAAGAAGATAATGTATGTAGGTATGAAGAAAAAGATGAAAAATTATATAATGCTGGATATAAAGCTCAATTCTTTTCTTCCCTTACAAATCCATCTACAAGATTTGTTAATAATATTGTATACGCAATAGTTGCGATTACAGGATGTCTTATGATAATAAAATATCCATCTGATACATTTAAGGTAGGTCAACTTACAGCATTTTTAACATATGCAAGCCAATATACAAAACCATTTAATGAACTTGCAGGTGTTGCGACAGAACTATCTAATTCATTTGCTTCCCTTAAAAGAATATTTGAACTAATGGATGAAAAAGAAATGGATGTAAATAATAAATCTATTGGTACATTATCAGGAGATATAAAAATATCTAATGTTAAATTCGGTTATAATAAAGATAAAGTTTTAATTAATAATCTAAATCTAGATATAAAAAGAGGTATGCATATTGCGATTGTAGGTCCTACAGGATGTGGAAAAACAACTCTTATAAATCTATTAATGAGATTTTATGAAGTAGACGAGGGTTCTATTTTATATGATTCTAAAAATTCTAAAGAATATTCTAAGGAATCATTAAGAGATAATATTGGAATGGTACTTCAAGATACATGGGTATTTAAAGGAAGTATTATGGATAATATAATGTATGCTAAAAAAGATGCCACTAAAGAAGAAGTAATAGAGGCATGTAAGAGAGCATATAGTCATGATTTCATAATACATATGAAAGATGGTTATGATACTATTATCTCAAATGATGATTCTATATCAGAGGGACAAAAACAACTACTTTGTATTTCAAGGTTAATGCTTAGGAACCCTAATATATTAATACTTGATGAAGCAACATCATCTATTGATACACGTACTGAGGTACTTGTAGGTAAGGCATTTAATAATTTGATGGAAGGACATACAACATTTATTATTGCCCATAGACTTTCAACTATTAAAAATGCTGATTTAATTCTTGTAATGAAGGATGGAGATATAATAGAAAAAGGTAATCATGAAAGTCTTATTAATGAAAAAGGATTCTATTATACTTTATATAATTCTCAATTTAATTAATAATAAAAGGTATGGAAAAACTCCATACCTTATTTTATAATTTAAATTCTTTAGGCAATGTTTCGTTCGCAATAGATAGCATAAGCTTAATTCTATTTTCTTGGTTAACACGTGTAGCTGATGGGTCATAATCAATTGGAGATATATTAGCCTCTGGATGTTTAGCTTTAATCTTTCTTATAACTCCCTTACCACAAATATGGTTTGGAAGACATCCGAATGGTTGAGCACAAACAATGTTTGTAAATCCAGATTCAATTAATTCCATCATCTCAGCTGTAAGAAGCCAACCTTCACCCATTTTAACACCATGGTCAAGGATTCCATCAGATAAATCTTTAGTTTTCTTAAATTTACCCATAGGTGTGTATTTTGTACGCTTGATTGACTTAATGATTATTCCTTCTAGCTTATCAACATACCATATTACAAGCTTACATAATTTCTTTACTTTCTTAGATACACCACCATAATATTCGTCATCATATAACATGTTATATAGACAATATAGGCAATATCCAAATAATCCTGGTACCCATATTTCTGCGCCTTCGTTTATTAAAAGGTTTTCAAGGTCGTTATTACCAAGAGAAGCATATTTAATATAAATTTCACCTACAACCCCTACTTTAGGTTTAATAGTTTTTGTTATTTCAACTTTATTGAAATCATCAGCTATTAAATTAAGGTTTTTCTTTATAGCGAAATAAGAAGTACCTTTATGCTCGTCAAACATAAGACGAAGCTTTGCTTCCCACTTATCTACAACAGCTTGTGCGTCACCTTTATGAGTTTCATATGAACGTACCTTATTATAAAGGTACATCATTTGATCTCCATAAACTACTGCAGCTGCAAGTCTTAACACAAGTCTTTTGGTAATTTGTAATGCAGAATCTTTTTCAAGACTTGACACATTAAAAGATACAACAGGTATATAACCATATCCTGCTTTTTCTAATGCTTTACGAAGAAGGTGAATATAGTTAGAAGCTCTACATCCTCCACCAGATTGAGTTATAAGAAGAACTACTTTATCTAAATCATTTCGATGATTTAGGTTATCTATAAATTGTCCTATAACAAGTAATGCAGGGTAGCATGCATCGTTATGAACATATTTAAGTCCTTCTTGAACTACTTCAGGTCCATGGTTTTGCATAATCTCAGTTTTGAATCCTTCAGAATTAAGAATTGATTCAAATAGTCCAAAGTGAATTGGAAGCATTGAAGGAATAAGAATAGTGTGAGTGCTTATCATATCCTTAGTAAATTTAGGATATGTTTTTTCTTCTGTTTCCATTACTTATTACCTCCTTGCTGTTTTAGTGCCTCAAATAAAGAACGAAGTCTAATTCTTACAGCACCAAGGTTAGTGATTTCATCAATCTTGATTTGAGTGTAAATTTTACCTTTTTCTTCAAGGATTCTTTTACATTCATCTGTAGTTACTGCATCAAGTCCACAACCAAATGATACTAACTGAATTAGGTTCATATCAGGCTCTTGTGTAACATATTTAGCTGCGGCATATAATCTTGCATGATAGGTCCATTGATTTAATACATGAGTATCAACCTTTGGTATATAGTTATCAGCAACAGATTCTTCACTTACAACAGCTACATCAAAAGATGTAATCATTTTATCAATACCATGGTTAACTTCAGGGTCAACATGGTATGGGCGACCCGCAAGAACAACTATTGGCTTTCCTTCTATACGAGCATGTGCAATTATTTCTTTAGCTTGATTCTTTATAGCCTTTAAATGTTCTGAGTATTCAAAGTATGCATATTGTGATGCAGAATCAATTTCTTTCTTTGTTATATTTGGGAAATATTTATTCATGATTTTATAAATATGTTCCTCAAATCTCTTTTTGTTATTAACATCTATGAAATCATAAATAAACATTTTATTATTAAGCTCTAAAACATTATTTTTTATTTGTTCTGGATAATATGCAACTATAGGACAGTTATAATGATTGTCTCCTTTATGCTCATCAAAGTTATAAGACATACAAGGATAGAAGATTTTATCGAATCCTTCATTAATTAATGTTTGAATATGACCATGTACTAACTTTGCAGGGAAACATTCAGTATCAGATGGAATAGTTTGTTGACCTAAAACATATGTTTTTGAATTACTAAATCCAGATGAATGAACTTCAAATCCTAAGTTAGTTAAGAATGTATACCAGAATGGATATAATTCAAACATTGATAATACCATTGGTATTCCAATCTTTCCTCTCTTACCCTCAACTGGCTTATATGTCATAAGTTTATTTCTTATAAATTGGTAAAGGTTTAGTGAATCATCACCTTTTTTAGCAGAAGTAGGACGTTCACATCTATTACCAGATATAAATCTATTATTATTAGCGAATGTATTAATAGTTAAATTACAATGGTTATTACATAAACCACATTTAATGTATTTTACATTATGAACAAATTCTTTTAATTCATCAGGCTTAATAGTTGTTGATTTTATAACACCTAAGCTCATTGCGTGAAGTGCTGCGCCATAAGCTCCCATAAGTCCTGATATATTAGGACATACTACATTTAAGCCAAGTTCACGTTCAAACGAACGAAGAACAGCTTCATTTTTAAATGTTCCACCTTGAACAACTATATGTGTTCCAAGTTCTTTAACATTTGTAGCACGAATAACTTTATATAATGCGTTCTTTACAATTGATAATGATAATCCTGCTGAAATATCTTCAATAGTCGCACCATCTTTTTGAGCTTGTTTAACTGAAGAGTTCATAAATACAGTACATCTTGATCCAAGGTCAACTGGCTTTGGAGCTAGAAGTGCCATCTTAGCGAAATCTCTAATATCATATCCAAGTGCATTGGCAAAGGTTTGTAAGAAAGATCCACATCCAGATGAACATGCTTCATTTAAGAATATGTTAGATATAACACCATTTTCAATCTTGAAGCACTTGATATCTTGTCCTCCAATATCAATGATGAAATCTACATTTGGCATAAAATGCTTAGCTGCAGTATAGTGAGCAATTGTTTCAACAAGACCTGAATCTAGATTGAAAGCATTACGAATTAAATCCTCACCATAACCAGTAGAAGCAGAAGCTGCGATGTTTATATTTGGATAATCTCTATAGATTTCTTCAAATATATCCTTCATTATAATTACAGGATTTCCTTTGTTAGGGAAATAACGTTGGAATCTTATATTTTTATCTTCATCAATTAGAACCATCTTTAATGTAGTTGATCCTGAATCAATTCCTAAATAAAATTTACCATTATATCCTTCCATAGGAAGTTCTTTTACATCATCTTTAGCATGACGCACTCTAAATTCATCAAGTTCAGCTTGATCTTTAAATAATGGTTGATTAAAACTAAAGTTTCCTGTTGAATCATATGCTTCAAACTTAGAGATTAAATCATCTAAGCTATATTTCTTAGTTGCGCAAAGAGCAGTACCAATAGCTACATAATATAGCGAATTCTCTGGACAAATACCATCAAGACCTAGAGTTTCATTGAATGATTGTTGTAACTCTGATAGGAATGTAAGTGGTCCACCAAGATATGCCACCTTACCAGTTATTTTTCTTCCTTGTGCAAGACCTCCTATAGTTTGGTTGACTACAGCTTTAAATATAGATGCAGCTACATCTTTTTTAGACGCTCCTTGATTTAAAAGTGGTTGAATATCAGTTTTCGCAAATACTCCGCATCTTGAAGCGATAGAATAAATCTTTTCATGCTCAGAAGCCATATCATTCATTTCTGGAACAGTAACATTTAAAAGTGTTGCCATTTGGTCAATGAAAGCACCTGTACCTCCGGCACATGTACCATTCATTCTTACCTCCATACCATCTGAAAGGAATAATATTTTTGCGTCTTCTCCACCAAGTTCGATAATTACCTCGATACCAGGAAGAAGCTTATTTGCGGCAATTCTTGTTGCGTATACTTCTTGAATGAATTCAACTCCTGTTGAATGAGCAATACCCATACCAGCAGAACCTGAAATCGCAAACATAGCGTCCTCAGTTATTAAATTTTCATCTTTTAACTTATATAAAATTTTAAGCAGGTTTTCCTTAATATGTGAATAATGTCTTTGATAATTTGAATATAGCACATTAGCTTCATCATCTAACACAACACACTTAATAGTAGTAGAACCTATATCAATACCAATTCTCATGTACTTCTACCCTTTCTATAATACTCTTCCGGGGTGGGCTTTTATATATTTACCCAGTATTTAATATTATATTAAAAAAGTAATTTGTTGTCAATTTATAAGG
>CAZJAM010000061.1:0-8713 GCA_964544095.1 uncultured Anaeroplasmataceae bacterium
AAATTAAGACTATAAGTGCATGCTTATGGTCTTTTTTTTACCTTTTGTGATATAATATCCGTACGAGGTAATTATTATGATAGATACTCATTCACATCTTTTAGATGAAGCATTTAATAATGATTTAGAAGAATGTATCAAAAGATGTAAAGATAATAATGTGAATAAGCTAATTCTTGTAGGATTTGAACGTAAAGGCAATCTTAAAGCTCAAAATATGGCTTTAAAATACCCAGGCTTCTTTTATCCAACTGCAGGAATTCATCCTGAAGAAATAATAGATTTATCTGATATAGATTATATTAGTGACTTTATATCTAAAAATAAGGTATATGCAGTAGGAGAATGTGGTCTTGATTATCATTATAGAAGTGATAACAAAAATATACAAAAACAAATATTTGAAAGTCAAATAAAACTATCTATTAAATATCACTTACCTCTTATAATTCATTCAAGAGATGCAATAGAAGATACTTATGAAATCTTAAAAAAATATAAAGGTTTGGCATATGGTGTAATGCATTGCTTTTCATCATCTTTAGAAATGGCATTAAAATTCATTGATTTAGGATATTATATTGGCCTTGATGGTCCAGTTACATTTAAAAATGCTAAAGAACCTAAAAGAGTTGCCGCAAATATACCGTTAGACAAGATGTTACTTGAAACAGATTGTCCATATATGGCACCATCCCCTCATAGAGGAGAAAGAAATGAATCATCATATGTAGTATTTGTTGCAGAAGAAATTGCAAGATTGCGTAATTTGGATTATAATAAAATAGAAACTATTACAGATCAAAATGCAATTAATTTATTTAAAATATAAAGAAGGTAGTAGTATGAATAAGAAATTATTAATTATACCAACATTTTTAACATTAATATCTCTTGCATCATGCTCTTTAATTGAGGATGATTCTTCAGGTAGTGAAGATGCAACTGATTTAAATAGTGAGATTTCTACAACTGAAATTACATCATCATATAGAGATGCATATGATAAAGTTAAGCATTCAACTGCAGCAGTAAGAAATATGGTTACATCAAGTTCTATGTCAATAGGATCATGCGTATGCATAAAAACAGATAGTGATTATTCTTATTATTTAACTAATAGACATGTTATTGAAGCTTCAGATGAAGATAAAGAGTCTGATAACTTAAGTGTATATTTAGGTGAATACGGATATTATTCTGCAACTCTTATGTTTTGTAGCACTCATTCTGAAAGAGAAAAGAATACATGTGATGACTTAGCATTATTGCGTATCGCAACTCCAAATAAGTCAGGACTTACTATAGAGGCCGCAACATTTTCTAGTAAAGTTATATCAAAAGGCGCAAGTGTAATATCTGTTGGATCTCCTGTATCATTAGAATATTATAATACTGTAACATCAGGTATTATAAGTAAAGTACTTACATCTAAAAACTTATATCAACATACGGCATCAATTAACCCAGGTAATTCAGGAGGAGGATTATTTACTCTTGATGGAGAGCTTGTAGGGTTAAATGTTGCAGGTCTTATAGTTACAAAGACTAAAACTGATAGTACTGGTACATATACATATAATGAAGTCGCAGATATGGATTATGCTATCACAGTTGATAATATAAAATCATTTTTAAGTAAGAATTCATTTTCTTTATAAGAGGAGTGATATTTATGAAACATAAAATTATGCTTATCACTCTAATATTAATATCACTACTTTTATGTTCATGTTCACTTTTTGATAGTGATACAGAAAGTACAAAAACTGTTACAAGCTATGAAAAATATACTTTAAAGAATACACCTGAAGAACTTTCTAAAGCTATAGATAAGGTAGCAGATTCTAATGTAATACTTGCGATTGAGACTGCTCAAAGAGTTGGACTTAGATTACAATATTCATATGAACTTAAAAGTGCAGTTGTATATAAAAAGAGTGGAACTAAATATTATTTAACTACATCATTTGATTCTGACGATTATGCAGATTCTACTTCTAAAGCTATAAAATATGAGGTAATACTTGGTGAAGATTATAGTAATGCTATTACGGCATCAATTGTAGGTTATGATGAGGCTAATAGTGTTGCTGTATATCAGTTTACATCATCATCTAGTATAGGTGTATCAGAGGTTACAAGTACATTTGATACATCAGTTGGAGATATGGTTTTTAGTATCGCAACATTTGGTGAGACCGCAACAAGTCTTAGCACATTTGATTATGAAGAGAATGCTTATAACATATATAGTGGAGTATTATCTCATGATGAAGGTGTTGAAATAAAACATGAAGCAATGACATCAGATCAAAACACAGGTTCCCCATTATATGATTATAATGGAAAACTTATAGGTTTAAATATTTATAAAACAGGAGCTACTGTTGATGATGATGCAGTCAATATGGAAGATTTATCGGATTTTAATTTTGCGATAAGAAATGATGCGTTATATAAGATAATAAATGATATTGAAAGTTCTTCATCAAAAAGTGTAGAAAGATTAGCAATAAATGGAACATTCATTCATTATTCTTATGTATATGGCCTAGAAAAACAACCATATTATAAATTTAATGAATATGGAGTAGCTACAACTGAATTTACTTTCCCTACTGGAATGTATAATGGAATATATGTTATAAAATCTGGTAGTGGTAATTCATTTAAAAATATGCGTTCAGGTGACTTTATTAATAAAGCTAATGGCGTTGAGATTAAATCACTTAATGATTTGCGTAATATTATAAGATTAACTACTACATCTGAGACAGTTACATTAACTGTATCTAGAAATGGTAGTACAATTACATATACAAACTAGTATATTCGCCCTTTCAAAAGGGCGATTATTTTTGTATAATAATATACGAATAAGAGGTAATATTATGAATGAGGAAGAGCTTGTAAGTATTTTAATGAAACATAATCTTCATATAACAACAGCTGAATCATGTACAGCGGGGCTTATATCATCTACTATTGTAAATGTAGCAAATGCTTCATCTGTATTTGATATGTCATTTGTAACATATGCAAATGAGGCAAAGGTAAAACTTCTTGGAGTAAATGATGATACTATAAAAAAGTATGGAGTTGTATCTTTAGAAGTCGCAGAAGAAATGGTAAGAGGTGCTGCATTGTGTGCAAAAACTGAGATTGCAATCTCAGTATCTGGTATTGCAGGGCCAACAGGTGGTACTAAAAATAAACCAATAGGTATGGTATGCTTCGGATTTTATATTTTAGGTAATGTTATTAGTGAAGTTAAATATTTTGGCAATATTGGAAGAAATAATGTACGTATGTCTACTACAAAATATGCAATAGATAGATGTATTGCCCTTATAAAGGAGAAATATAATGATTAATGAATATTATAAAAGTTTAACAAATAAAAAAAGTCAAATAAGAGAAATGTATATGTATGGATTAAAAAGAAAAAAAGAAGTAGGAGAAGAAAATGTATTCGACTATTCTTTAGGTAATCCATCTGTAGACGCACCAAAAGAGTTTGATATGGCAATAAAAAATGTTTTAGATACTAAATCATCTCTTGAGGTTCATGGATATAGTCCAAATCTTGGAAATGATTATATGAGAGAGCGTGTTGCCTCATCTTTAAAGAGAAGATTTAATCTTCCATATACAAAGGATTGTATATTCCCAACCTCTGGTGCTGCAGGAGCACTAGCTCATGCAATACGTGCAGTTACAACACCAGGAGATGAAGTAATTACATTTGCTCCATATTTCCCTGAATATAATCATTATGTAGGTGGTACTGGCGCTATATTAAAGGTAGTAGAGGCTAATACAACAAATTTCCAAATAAACTTTGATGAATTCAAAAAATTAATTAATGAAAAAACAATGGCAGTATTAATTAATACTCCAAATAATCCATCAGGTATTGTATATAGTACTGAAACTATTAAAAAGCTTGCCTCTATATTAAAGATAAGTGAAAATAAGTATGGACATGAAATATATTTAATATCTGATGAGCCATATAGAGAAATAGTATTTAATGGTGTAGATAATCCATGCGTATCACAATTTTATGATAATACGCTTATGTGTTATTCATTCTCTAAATCATTATCTATTCCAGGAGAGCGTATTGGATATGTTGCAGTAAATCCATTATGTAAAGATCATAAAATACTTGTTGAGATAATGGCTCAAATATCAAGAGGTATTGGACATAATTGTCCTACTTCCTTAATTCAAGAAGCAGTTGCAGATTGTATTGATATGACATCAGATTTAGCTGTTTATGAAACTAATATGAATATATTATATGATAAGCTTAAAGAATTAGGCTTTGAGGTTGTAAAACCAGGTGGTACATTCTATATGTTCCCTAAATGTTTAGAAGAGGATTCACAACATTTCTGTGAAGTCGCAAAATCACTTGATTTACTACTTGTTCCATCAGATACTTTTGGTGTAAAAGGATATTTTAGAATAGCTTATTGTGTAACAACAGATTTTGTTAAAAGATCCCTTAAGAAATTTGAAGAGCTTAAAAAGATATACGATAAAAAAATATAATTTAATATACTTAACTAATGACGCTTTATAGGGCGTCATTTTTTTTGAATTCGCAAAAAAAACATTTTTTCTAGTGGAAAGGAAAATATGTATTGCTTGTTCTCTCCGAACAAGAATAGCATAAAGAAAAGGGATATTATGAATGAGAAAACACTAGAAAAAATTACTAAATTAAGTAGAAGACAAATAATTGAACTTCAAAAAAATGTAATAAAAAGAAAAGGTAAAATTGGCCAAGGAATTGGATATGATTATTCAGATGATGAGGTAAGACTGTTTTTACTTGCAAAGTTCTTTAAAGATTGTGGTATGCAATATAAAGAAATTTTGGTTGAAATGGAAAGGTATAAAAATAATAAAAATGAAGTTTTAGAAGAAGTGATAGAAAACATTAAAGATAAGATTTCATTTTATGAGAGTATTTTAGAAACAGCTAAGAAATTAAAAGAGGATGGGGGTGAATAAGTATGAAAACATCAAGGTTAGTTTTAGGGATTATAAGTATGGTATTGTTTTTAATTATAATGTTTCAATCTTGTGCTGCAGGAGTTGTGGAAGTTATAGACGAAAATGAAGAATCTACTGCTAGTGTTGCAGGAGTGTTTGTAGCATTAATACTTCTTACTACAGGAATAGTCGCAGTATGTACAAGAAAAAGTATTCCTGGAGGATTCGTTTGCGGAGGACTATACCTATTAGCAGGAATTATAGGTTTAGCAGGCCACGGAATTTATGAAGATTTAATTGTATGGTCAATAGTATCAATAATATTTGCGATAGTATTCATTATTGAAAGTATCATAATGATTAAAAAAGCCAAGAAAGAAATGTAGTAAAGATAAAATGCTTGTGAAGGTTAATACCTTGCAAGCTTTTTTCTTTTTAGTTGATATTCATAATTTATTTGATAATTTTACACAAATCTCTTGACAAAGCCCGTTATTATTATTATTATTGGGTGGACGAAGGAGAGTTAACCAATGCATGCATAATCCTGAACTCCTCCCAAAAATACAGGAGGAAAAGGTCATGAAAAAAGCATTAAAAAAAGTTATGATTATAACGTTTTGTTCTTTTATATTCTTGTTATTTATGAATTCTAAAAATGTAGAAGCATCAGAATCAACTGCAGCTTACAAAGGATTTAGCACAAACAATTTAGAATACATAAGCGATGAAGTAGTTGAAGATAAAAGAATATATGGTAGTAATTTCTATTATGGAAGGGTTTCGATGTGGGCTGCCACATATAAAACTATTGTTTTAGAAGAAGATAATAGAAGTTCATGTTATTATTTTATATTTGTAGAAAGTTCTATAGAGTCTAGAGGAAAAGCTAAAATTGGTTGGATAAAAAACTATTTTAGGAATAAATATCTTACAATAAATGTATCTCTTAAATCAAATAAGGTTGTTAATTTAATCGATTATACAACTAGTGATAATGGTGCATCAGCTAGTACTACAAAAAGTTTTGGCTTCGGTGCTGAAGGAAGCGCTGGTGCTGATGGTGCTAATGTAGGCGTAAATTGTAGTTATACTATTTCAAATACGGCAACATATAATGCGGTGTGCTTAACTTCTAAAAAAAGCAGTAGTGATGATAATAAAGAGAAATATTTTACATTCGAATATTATTTTAAAAACTGGAAAAATGGGGCAATGCATGCGCCAAATATTGGTCTTGTAAGAGAAAGGGTAGCACTTGTATATCAAATTGAAGATTATAGAGCAAGTGATAACTGCTCTATAAATATCGAAACAACAGCAACTATATTTAAAGATGTTAAAGCTGGTGTAAATTCCACAAAAAGCGGATCTATTAATTTTGCAGGAGATAATGGGAATTTAGAAAGTGTTTAAAATGTGAGGGTATTATGATAAAGCTAAATAATGTATCTAAAGAATATGTCGGTAAAAAAACAAAATGTATGGCTTTAAAAAATATAACTATAGACTTTGGTGATACTGGATTAGTAATAATAAATGGTCGCAGCGGTAGTGGAAAAACAACTCTCTTAAATTTGATTGCAGGTATTGATAAACCAACCCTTGGTGAAGTAAATAATTCATATAATTCAAATGACTTTTATTCATTTGCTTTTCAAGATTTTCAATTAATTAATTATTTAACAATAGAAGAAAATTTAAAATTAGTAAAAAATTTTAGTGATGAAATAAATGATTTTAAAACACTTATTGAAAAATATGATTTATCTGATATTTTAAATAATTATCCTAATGAAATTAGTGGTGGTCAAAAACAAAGAGTAGCAATTCTTCGTGCTATCCTTATGGAAAGACCAGTGATGTTATGTGATGAACCAACAGGTAATTTAGATGAAGAAAATGCAGCTATAGTAGTAGATATGCTTAAAGATTTATCCGAATATAAATTGGTTATAGTTGTAACTCACGATCTTGAAATTTTTGATGGTAAATATGATAGATTAATAAAAATCAGTAAAGGTGAAATAAAAGAAGATATTAATAATAATGTAATTTTAAATTCAAATGATAAAACTAATTGTTCTAAATTTATTTTTACACCTAAAGCACAAATGAATTTAATGAAGAAATTTATGCAAAGAAATAAATTAAGATATATACTTATGTTTATTCCCCTTGCCTTATCTATATTTTTACTTTTCGCCGCAATAAATTTAGCTATGAATCAAGATTATGTTGTTATTGCAAATAATTATAAGGCTATGAATATACCAGTTCAATTTGCAAAATATTCATCTGATGAAGGTGCGTATTATTCAACAAATAAAAGTGAGTTAGAAAATTTAATGAATAAATATGATTGTTCTACATATTATTATCATTTTGATTCTAACATATCATTTGATGAACTTAGTATTTATAGAATATATGTTTCAAATAAATGTAATAAAAAAATATTGTATGGAACTGATGAATTAAAAGATGATAACATAATAATATCTGATTATTCTGCACAAGTGTTAAGCAATGATATAAAATCACTTATTGGAACTAAACTAAAAGGATACATTATATCTGGAATATTTGAAACAAATTATAAAGCTTATTCTACTGATAGTGATAACAATTATATGTATTATGAATGTGATGCTGTATATATCAATAAAAATTCTTTAATAGATTATATTGGCTATGATCAAGTATATTCAAAATGCATGATAAATGGAAAACTAGAAGACGTTTTGGTATATAACAATAAAAATACTGAAATATTATATGGAGATAACATAGAGGTTGAAGATAATGAAATTGGTCTTAGTAAAGCAATGGCATTATCATATTCTAATGACCTTTCAGGTTTGATAGGGCAAAATGTTACTATAAGTTTTGCCAATAGACTTCAAAGGGGAAATGATGAAAGTGCTTATGAAGATAAGAAAACATATAAAGTAAAATATATATATGATTCAGCCTTAGACTATGAGATTAGTATTAGTAATAATACATATAAAGAAATAGCTGTTGATATTTCAAGAACATTTAATGATGGTGTTTCAAATGGTTTGTCTTTTGATAAATGCAATAAAGCATTAGTTAAATCTCTTGTAGATAAAGGATTTAAAGATCATACTTATAAATCAAGTGAAATTGAAGCAGGTATAGGATGGGCAGATGATATTTCGCTTATAGCAATGGGCGTTGGAGTTATAATGCTTATTATTTCTATGTTCGTATTGATTCATTTTATTCATAGTATATTTTCATTCGAAAAGAGGACAATGGGAGTTTTAGTATCTTTTGGAATAACAAAAGCATGTGTTACAAAAATGTATTTTTTAACCATAACATTTATTACAGGCATATCTTATATATTATCAGTTATAAGTAATATATTTGTTATGATTATAATTAACAAAGTTATAAAAAAATTATTAAATTTAAGCGCAGGTGTTGTTTATTATAATGCAATATCGATTTTGCTTGTAATATTGCCTATCGTAGTTATTTTGCTTATTATGCTACTTATTATAAGAAAAAAGATGAAAAAGAAAACGATAGTTGATATTATTTATGAAAGATAATTATTTGTTTAAGAATCGCTTTAAAGGCGATTCTTATTCTTAATAATAGATGGATGGTAAAAATGGTTGAATGAAAAAATAAATTCCTGAAAATTCAATAAATTGAGGGTGTGAAAAAA